>JBDNGI010000565.1:0-2997 GCA_041689345.1 Halanaerobiales bacterium | reverse complement strand
TTACACATTCTATTGCAACATCACTTACAAATGATAATGTTAGATATACTTTCTGGGAATTTTTAAATAAAGAACTCGATCTTTATGATAAAGGATTAAAGTATGTGAAGTTAAAGGGTTGGATAAGTACTCCCCCTTTGTACCCTAACCTACCTAAGGGTACAAAGGAAAAACTGGATACAAGTGAAGCCTTCCAGTTATGGGATCACCTTATTGCCAGGTATGATGCGGTTGAAATTACCCAGGTTTATCAAAACCAGGTCCATGACAAAGATTTCAGATATCTTCTGGGAAAAGGGCTTAAAGATATTTTAGAAAAACAGATAAATATTTTAGAAAAAGAGATGGATAATTTTGGTCTGCCATTACCTGCCAGGCCACCTAAAAGTGTAAGCACTACAAAATCAGAAATGTTAGAAGATGAACTAATTTTTACAGGCTTATTTAAATCAATTCAGGATATGCTTACTTTGCATACAGCAGGCATAAAACAAGCGACTACAAATGATAGATTACGAGGGATTATTAGAAAATTTTTAGATGAGGAATTGGATACATTCAATAACTTTGTAAAATATGGTAAGTTGAAGGGCTGGACACGACCTGTACCAATGCATAGACCCTAAAAACAGTTTATAAATCTTTAAAGTGATTTTCAACCATATAGGTATAAAAATTCATAAGAAGTCTCTAGATATTTTATGCAGAACAGTTTATTAATAAGATTCCTGAAAGTACTGATGGTTATATTTTATTTCTTTAGTATCGTTAGCCCTGGGGGCTTATTTATATTATAAAGCGGGTCCCAAGGAGAAGACTGTATCCCTTACCCTTAAAGAGGGTGGGATTATTGTTGTCTTATCCTGGGTTATGGCACTTATTTTTTCAGCTATTCCCTTTGTTTGGGGACTTAATATGTCCTGGACTCATTCACTATTTGAAATGGTAAGTGGTTGGACTACAACCGGCTTATCTGTGATGAATGTCGAACAGACTCCAGCGAGATATCTACTATGAAGGAGTATTATGCAGTTGATGGGTGGTGCTGGATTAGCAGTAATCGCACTATCATCTATACTTCCCATGCAGGGAATGGGACTTTATATGGCTGAAGCAAGATCAGATCAATTACTGCCACATGTACAGCGTTCCACTCAGATGATTATGAAGATATATTTAGGATATATTACAGGTGGGGTAATTTTATATTACCTGGTGGGGATGAGTCTCTTTGATGCTATAAATTATTCTATTGCCGCTATTTCAACAGGTGGTTTTTCAACTGTTCAGGCCAGTATTGGTCACTGGAACAGCATTCCCGTTGAACTTGTTACAATTGTTCTAATGTTTCTAGGGACAATTAATTTTGCAACACATTTTACCCTTCTTCAAGGTAAGTTTAAAACATTTTTTCGTAATGGTGAAATAAGACTTATGGGATTATTGTTACTTATTTCTATTCCCTTAGTAAGCTTTGTGGGATTAAATGGTCTTTATGGCAACATGGGCGAAAATGTTCGTAATAGTGTTTTTCAACTAGTATCTGCTTTATCCACTACAGGATTTGGTACAATTGATTTTGCAACCTGTCCTATTTTTGCAAATTTATTTGTAATATTTTTCATGTTAATAGGTGGTGGTACTGGATCAACTGCCGGTGGTATCAAACAATTTAGGATATATATTGTCTTAAAGTCAATTTATTGGGAAATTAAGCAGCATTTTAGCCCTAAAAAGTGAGTTAATGAAAACTATGTCTGGCGTGGAGAAGATAAGGTATATATTCAGGATAGAAGTATCCGTGAAATAGCTAATTATATAATCTTATACCTATTAACTTATCTGACAGGTGTATTTATATTCCTTGCCGAAGGTTATAGTCTTCGTGATAGTTTATTTGAATTTGGATCATCATTGGGAACAGTTGGTCTTTCTATTGGAATTACCGGTCCAGGGGCTTCAGGATTAATATTGTGGACTGAAATATTTGGCATGATGCTTGGTAGATTAGAGTTTCTTGTAATTATTTTTGCTCTTATTAAATTATTTAAAGATAGCAAATACTACATTATGAAAAGTTAAGGGCACTCTTAATAAATATGATTGAAGGGATTGTTATTATGTTAAGTTATTTTAAAAATAAAGAATTTTTACTTCTGCACAATTTTTAGTGATTGGGTATTTTATTGTTATATTTACTGGAACCATTCTGTTAATGCTGGCTTTAGCCACTACTGCTGAAGGTAGTATGGGTTTCATTAACGCTTTATTCACATCTACCTCAGCCACCTGTGTAACAGGTTTAATAGTAGTGAATACTAGTACTGCATTTACTGTCTTTGGTCAGTTAGTGATCATTTTTCTTATTCAGATTGGTGGTATTGGTATAATGACAATGTCCAGTTTAATTGTTTTAGTAATTGGTAGGAAAATTGGACTAAAAGAACCTATTATTAATTAAAGATGACCTAGATCACCTTCAAGTTTCAGGTATGGTGAGACTGGTTAAATATGTTTTAACATTTACTTTTATTATTGAGGGAACTGCTGCACTTATTTTATTTATTAGATTTATATTAGATTATAACTTTTGGAGAGCTATTTATCTTGCTATTTTCCACGCAGTATCAGCCTTTAACAATGCTGGTTTTGATCTCTTTGGAAATAGTCTAGAGGGTTTTACAGGAGATATCGTGGTTAATTTTGTAGTCATGTCTTTAATAGTATTTGGCTGACTTTCTTAAGGTCAGTAGGGGAAATGGGAGATTGGGGATTGTGGTCATAGCTTTGTCCGTACAGATTTTTTAAAAATATATTACGATAGATTGTGCATTTGAGTACGGTCTGTAGCCGGTAATTTAAGGGATAAAACTATACCGAGTATTGATAAAAATAGTGCTATGATAAAGATTGGTAAATAGCCCAGGATTGATACCAATATACCTCCTAATACAGGGGTGATAGCAGCAGGCATTTTAACTACATTTATTAGTCCAG
>JBDNGI010000564.1:0-3873 GCA_041689345.1 Halanaerobiales bacterium | reverse complement strand
CAAAACAATCTTGGTTCAGGAAACTAAGGATAGACCTGCAATTACTGCCGGTATTCGGAAGAAAGATTTATATTTTGTGACTAGTAAAGAGGTTGGTATGGGATTTAGAGGCCATGTTGGAATAGGTAATGGTGATTTTGGTGGATTATTCCTGGGACTTAATAAAGTACTAAATCCTGTTTCTATTAGTCAGGAAAGCAAACCATTTATGCCTATTATCAATCTAATGGGTGAATATGCAAATGAGGAAATTAATATCGGTTTACGTATGAATTTACAGGATAATATCAAATTAGATCTGGGTCTTTTAGACTTTGAGGATTTTAAAATTGGTCTTGGATATATCTTTAACTAAATTATTTGTAATTCCCATTCGAAAAAATGGCTAGCAGTCTAAATATTGCTACTCTAAAGCTTGAGTAAGAATAAATTTTGGGAATAAAAAAACCATGCTATCTTAAATCTTAGAGGTAGCATGGTTTTTTCTATATAAGCATTATTTAGTGTTTTACATAAGAAAAAGGTGTGTAGACCAGAGCTTAAAAGATTTTACAATATTAAAACCCAGTTATTAAAGGGTGTATAATCCATAACATTTTTGTTAAAAATATAGAATCAGCTCCATAACCGTTGGTAATAGCAAAATAATCGGACGTTTTCGCTTATTGTAATCTTATAACTATATTATTGTCTGCCGGAACCGAGATATTAATTTCACCACTATATCTGCTGGTTGTGGCATAAATATTCCATTTTCCTTCTGTTAAAGTAAGGGAGAATTTCATGCTTGTTTTATCAGCAGAGCTTGTTACTTGTTCTTTAGTATCATGATTAGTTGCATAGATTTTCACCGTATCAGGCTTACTTTTTGTGCTATCATCACTGTTATAACTATTTTGTCCAGTTGCTTCTAAGGCTTTATTAATATTAATTAACCCTGCCCCGTATTGATTATCTATACCTGCTATACCCAGGTCATCAGCCGTATCTTTTATTAGTTGCTTTACTTCTTGAGGGGTATTTATGCCTTTACTATATAGTAGAGCAATCAGACCAGTCACGTGTGGAGTTGCCATAGATGTACCCTGTGACCAGGTATATTGATAAGTACTTGTATCATTAGTCATCAAGCCAGAAGTACTTAAAATAGTGTTGTATTTATGACTGCTTATAGAGTTATCTCCTCCTGGTGCAACTATGTCCAAGTTTGGGCCAAAATTGGAGTAATATGCCCTCTTTTTATTAGGGCCGATTGCTCCAACGCTAATTACTTCTGGATATTGAGCTGGATAGAGAATTGGACTGCTTCCGTTATTTCCTGCTGCGGCAACAACAGTTACATGATGGTCTAATGCGTAATTTATAGCATCACTAAGGGAAGTTGAGTCTACAGAACCGGCCAGACTGAGATTAATTATCTGAGCACCATTATCAACAGCCCAGTGAATTCCCGCTATTAGGGCACTATATCCTCCACTGCCTCCTGGTCCTATTACCCGTATAGGCATAATCTTAATATCCCAGTTAATGCCTGCAATCCCTTCATTATTATTAGTCATTGCCCCTATAATACCGGCTACATGTGTTCCATGACTGAAATCAGGGTCTGTATCGCTTGGGTCATTGTCATGATCGATAAAATCATAACCCTTGGTAATATTGCCCTGGAGATCTGGATGGTTTATTAATATTCCTGTATCTATTACGGCTACCGTTACATCCCGACTGCCCTTTATGGTATCCCAGGTTTTTTCTAATTCAAGCATTTTTAGGTTCCACTGTTGCTGGGAAAAGGCAGGATCATTAGGAGTTGTTTGAATATGTACCAGGTATTCTGGTTCTATATATGAAATTAATGAATTATTCTGTAATGAGTTCATTAAATTCTGGTTTTTATCATCTAATTTAACCTTATACAGGTCTTTAGCAATTGTATTAATAATTTTCCCCTGTCCTTTTAAGATAGTATCTTTGATATAATTAATATCGATGTCTTTGCTAAATTTAACAATATATTCTTCAGGGCTAAAGTTCGCTGTTCTTAGAGGTACTGTATACAGGTCTTCTGCCTTATTTGTAGGAGCAAGTGTATTTACATGAGCATTTATGGGTTTAGTCCCTATGGTACTAGTTTTTATTAATCCAGGTAGTTCCACCGTCCCGTTTATTATTACTTGATTTGAGCTTTGAGCATTCTTGCTGCATCCTGTTGCAAGTAGAACAATAAAGAATAATAAAAATAATATAATGACTTTTTTGCTATTGTTATAAAACATATAAAAAACCTGCTTTCTATTGATTGATGGTATTACTGGGAGAAGCCTATTAAATGGTCAGACATTATCTAGTAATTATAAAGCTAGGAACTAGAATTATTTATTAAAAACCTTATTATAATAGATTATATATATGTGGGCAAATTCCTTTAGGAAGTTGATGGAAGTTTTTGTTTGCAGGTATTATAGAATAATGATAGAATTGTAATAATACTGCTTAATAGCTAGTAAGATAATTAAAAATTGAAGATCTAATAGTTGAAAAATAAAGTTAGAATCCAAGGGGAAGTTTGATGAATAGATTATGGCGAAATAAAATTGTAGACATCTATATTACAAAAGAGGTTTTGATTCCTTATATTACCGGTGTAGCTATAATTACAGTAATTGGATTGAGTAATTTTTTATTTCAGCTTACTGATTTAATTATAAACAAGAATATAGCTATGCCCATTGTACTTAGGCTACTATTATTTCAATTGCCAGATATTATAGTACAGACATTCCCGATAGCAGTTTTGTTTGCAACAATCTCTGGTATGTCCAGACTAAATAGGGAGAATGAGTTTACAGCACTTAGATTAGGCGGAATTAGCCTTTATAGGCTTATATTGCCATTAATTATTCTGGGTTTATTAATCAGTTCTCTGACATTTTTCATAAATGAGAAAGTTGTACCATGGTCCAATCATGAGGCCCAAAATATTATTCGTATGAATATATTAAAACAGGCCAAGCCTGATGTTGAAGATAATGTTTTCTTTAAAGGGCCAGAGGGAAGACTCTTTTTTGTAAATAAATTTGATAAAGAAGAAAATACATTAGAGAAGGTAGTTGTTTATCAATTGCCAGAAGAGGATAGTTACCCAGAGGTTATAACTGCACAGTCTGGCAAGATATTAGGAATAGATGGTGATCAAGGGAGTAAATGGCGTCTAGAAGGTGGTATTATTCATCGGTATAATGATCAGGGAAAGCTTCATCAGGCTATTATGTTTGATTCAATGGAATATGAAATTGCAGATTCAATAGATAATTTCTTTGGTGAACAAAGAACAACTTCTGAGATGAATAGGGCAAGACTGAAAAAGAATATTGATCTTTTTCAAAGAAGTGGTATTAAGGTTAACAGTCTGTTGGTAGATTATCACTTAAAGCTAACTATGCCTCTGGCTGCTTTAATCTTTATTTTAATAGGGACTCCGCTTAGTTTAAGCAGCAAGGATAGTCGTTCATCGAGTATTATATTGACTATTATTATAGTTTTTGCCTATTATTTGATATTATCTCTATCTCGGTCATTTGGTAAAAATGGAGCAGTATCCCCTCTATTAGCTGCCTGGATTCCAAATATATTTTTTGGGTTTATTGGGATAGCCCTATTAATTTGGCGTGAACAATGGCAGAACTGGGTGGCCAGATTCATGCCTTTTCTGGGATTAGTGATTTTTATGGTATTTTTCTTATATCCTGCAAATACCATAAAAGCAGATACTTTGAATGTATATCATGCTGAGAAATTAAGCTATAATCAAGAGCATGGAAAATATGAATTGACTGGAGAGATTGTTGGTCAATATACCGATTATCATATATT
>JBDNGI010000563.1:0-4078 GCA_041689345.1 Halanaerobiales bacterium | reverse complement strand
CCACCAGAACTATATCAAGCAGTGGCAGAAATTCTAAGTTTTATCTATCGCTTGGAAGAGTAGCCACCTCAATTAAAACTATCATAAAGAACAGGAATAAAAAGTAATGTTAAAAATGTTGCATAAATAAGACCTCCAATAGCAGTGACAGTCATTGGTTGAATCATTTCTGTTCCAGTACCTACTCCAACCGCCATTGACGATAAGGCAAAAATAGTAGTTAAAGCAGTCATAACAATAGATCGCAGGCGGTCATTGCCAGCTTTTATGATTGCATCTCTTTTATTCATTCCTTCTTTTCTTAATATATTTATGTAGTCAACAAAAACAATACCATTATTTACTACTACGCCAGATAAAATAATCAGACCTATAAATGCTACTATACTTACCGGCTTTCCAGTTAAAATGAGGCTGAAAAAACCCCCGGTGAAGGCTAATGGTTACTCTTTTCTTTGTTCACTTTTATACGTAATTCAGGTGTTGTCTCCTCAAGTCCATCTGATACTTCAATAGTTCCTTCCACTCCATCTATAATCTTAGCTATGTCTCTTGCTATTTTTCCTAAAACATCAAGTTCCCTTCCACGTATATTTACTGTAATATCTCCACCACTCAGAGCTGACATATCCATACCAGTATCATTAACATTGATCTCGGCTTCAAAATCAGTAGTTTTCTCCCTTATTAGTTCAGTAATTTCAGCAGAAGAGTATGATTTGTTCTCATCTAAAACAATATAAATTGATACAGAATTCTTATTTGCATTTCCCGCACCAGGACCAAAGCCACCAAACATACCTCCAGAAATTGATGCACCTACTGTTTCGACACCATTGATTCTAGAAATTTGTTTAATTATCTTGTCAGAAGTATCTTTAGTATCATCAAAGTTTGTCCCTTTAGGCATTATAACATTAACCATGAGCTGATTTGTATCAGAAGCCGGAAATAATTCTGTCCCACCATTTAGTCACTCCATTTTATATAATATTATGATTAAATATTCGGTAAGTACATACACCTATATGATTACTATATCCAATTCAATCATAATTAATCACACCATGGAGAAACTGATGAATTAACACCAGAAACAATTAAAACTAATCAAATACCACTTTTAAACCACAATTTCTTTAATGAAATGCTTAAATCTATAAAATCTGGATGTTTTACAACATCTTCATCCATACCTGAAACTAGTAATGTATATGAACCATCACGAAGAGCATAACATTCCAGAGTTCTCTCCGCTGGATTTACAATCCAGTAATGTTTTATATGGGCTTTTCTATAAATCTGCATTTTTTGCAACCGGTCTTTACGAGGATTATAAGGAGAGAGAATTTCAACTACCAATTCAGGGGAACCATCAATACGATTTTCCTTTATTATCTTATGGTGAATGCTCGATATATAAAATAAATCTGGTTGGACTACAGTTATATCAGAAAAAGTCACATCTAAAGGTGCATTAAATATTTCTCCTTTAGGATCACTTTCCCTGAAATAATCTTCTAGAATTCGCTGCAGCCGACGGGAAACTCGTTGGTGCATAACATTAGGTGATGGTTCTTTAATCAGATTACCTTCCAGCACTTCAAACTGATAGCCCGTCTCTTCTGGGAGTTTCAGATAATCTTGATATGTAAATTTTCCCTCAACTTTAGTCTTAGTTTCAGTCCTGTAATCAGATTTTGATTCTTCAACTAGTGAACCAGTCAATGCTCTTATAACATCAGCAAGATTGTAACGATATTGTTTTTTTCCTAATTCCAAAAATGGTATTTTATTTTCTCTCGTGTACCTCCAAATGGTTTCAACAGATAAATCTAATTCATCAGCTAAAGACTGAGCGGTTATTATTCCTTTATTTTCAGACATAATATCACCTCTAATATTATTATACATACTTCATAAACTAAAATCAACTCAAACCAACTAATATAGACTATAAAAGCGACCAGAGCCCCTGTTATTTTATGCATCATAAATGGTACGGTTCACGTCTATTTTTATCCTATTCGTTCTGGAAATGAGCTGTTAATTATATCTTTCCCCAGTATTTTAATAAAATCTTTAAAAATAAAATATCTTCTTTTAAAGCAATAAGTATAATTTTTAATAGAAGAAAGATGAGTTTTAAAATAAATTTGTTGACATAAATTAAAGTACCAGTAAAAAGTAGAAATACAATTGTGATGATACTCCCGATTACAAGTATTTGGCTTAGCTTTGTATCAGTATCAGAAATCCCTTATCTCCATATAATAAATCTTTTTTATGCACTTTCAGCTACCAGAGCCTCTTTATAATCATTGAAATTTACTAAAATGATCAAATAAAAGAGAAACCCTAACCTACTGCAAGGGTTTCTCCTTCAATTTCCTTTAAAAACTCTTCAAATCAATAATACAGCATAATATTATCTATTAATAATCAAAATAAAATCTCTGGACTTAAGTTAAGATTTCATCGAGAACACTTATAACATACTCTATATCTTCTCTGCTAACATCAAGATGGGTTACTGCTCTCATCAAATTTTTACCCATAACGGTGAATCTAATACCTCTCTGTAATAGCTTATCAGATAGTTCTTTTGCACTAGTACCTTTGCTTTTAAATATTATTATATTTGTCTGTACTGTAGAAAGATTTAAATCTATCTGTGGATATCTTGCTAGTGATTCAGCCAAATATCTAGCATTATCATTATCATCTTTCAATCTATCCACATTGTTCTCAAGGGCATAAATACCACCTGCTGCAATAATACCAGCCTGTCTCATGGCACCACCTAATCGTTGTTTCCAATATCTAGCTTTATTAATAAATTCACTGGATCCTGCCAATACAGAACCTACAGGTGCCCCCAGCCCTTTACTAAGATCAATCCAAACGGAATCAAAGCCTTCTGCATATTCAGCAGCACTTATTCCTGTAGCTGCAACCGCATTAAGTAGACGTGCCCCATCCATATGTGCTGCAAGACCATTTTCTTTAGCTACCTTACACACTTCTCTAATAATTTCGATAGGCCAAACAACGCCACCACCCATATTAGAGGTCTGCTCAATTGAAACAACTCTGGATTGTGGGTCGTGATAATCTTTTGTACGAATAGCTTCCACTACTTGTTCTGCAGTAAATATACCATCAGTACCATCCAATGGGTTTATAGAAGCCCCACTTATGATGGCAACAGCCCCTCCTTCAAAATGTATCGGATGAGCAGTCTTGTCCATAATTATCTCATCACCAGAACGGCAATGGATAGCATAAGATATTTGGTTTGCCATTAGACCTGAAGGTAGATAAATCGCCTCTTCTTTTCCCAATAAATCAGCAACCATCTCATTTAATTTATTTACACTAGGGTCTTCAAATAATTGTTCGTCACCTACTTCAGCATTGGCCATAAATTCTCTCATTTCTTTAGACGGCCTTGTACCTGTATCACTAAATAAGTCGACCTTTATTTTTGATTTACTCATTAACCTCTCACCATTCCTTTCAGATACTTACCTTATTAATAAAAAAGACTTGATTCAACTAAAATTTTTGGCTCTTTGACAAATGTTGTGAAATCTAAATAGCATCCATTGAATCATGTTAGCTCTATTATTTTTTGAATTGCTCTTAAATACTTAGCAATGATAAAAATACTCGGCGTTTTAAGTTTTCAACTTTAGGAACACCGTAGCCAATTCTTTTTATTAATTTAATTTTGTTGTTTAATCCTTCAGCAAATCCATTAGTTATTCTGGTTTTAAAATAGTTGATTACATTTTGTTCCCAGCGTTTTACTGTTCCTTTAGCTTTGTAGAAAAGATTTAGTTTATACTTACTAACATTTTTATACCAGTTATTTAAAGCTTCAATAGATTCTTCAACATCAGGTATCTGGAGTAAGTCTCTAAATTCTTCTTTTAGTTCCCATGCTTTTTCTAAAACAGGAGATAATTTAAAGATTTCTATCAGTCTTTGATGACTATCATCATCAAGATCTTCACCAGCCATTAGCATTGTGAGTCTGGACCTGTAGAACTTCTTTCTATTTGCAGCTGACTGT
>JBDNGI010000562.1:0-8580 GCA_041689345.1 Halanaerobiales bacterium | reverse complement strand
GAGGTAATAGAGGCAGAAAAGATAGAGGGAAGTAATAAATTATTAAAATTGCAGGTGGATCTTGGTGAGGAAAAGCGGCAGTTAGTTGCAGGTGTGGCCAAGCAATACCAAGCAGAAGAAGTTGTTGGTAAAAAGATCTTAATGTTGGCAAATCTTGAACCTGCTACTATATTTGGAGTAGAATCTAATGGTATGATCTTAGCGGCATCTAATGATCAAGGTGATTTAACATTAACTACTGTTGAGAGTACAATAAGTAATGGTAGTAGGGTTAAATAGTTGAAACTAACACTTAGTACAATGATTCAAGTCGTACTGTAAGTGTTTTTGGAAAAGATTGTTGTTGATATTAGGGTATTGAGGCTGTCAAAAGATACTAAAACTAATGATTTAAATTCAAAACCCACCAGCAGAAGGTGGGTTTGATTGACGAAGGATGATGAATTAATGGCTTATCTTGATTTTGTAAAGAATATATCATCTACTGCTGTATATAATAGGGGATTAAGGTACTATAAACAAGGGGCAATAGCAAATTATAATGTAAAGAAAACAGAGTCTGGTACTTTTCGCATTAGCGGGACGGTTAGAGGTAATTATTATTATGACCTTGGTATTGATCTCCATGTTTCTGATAGTGGGAAACTTTATTATAAAACTCGGTGTACCTGCCCATATGACTGGGGTGGGGAGTGTAAGCATGTTGTAACTATTTTGATTAAATTTTTCCAGGAGGACTATGCTAAATTAAAGGAAGAGATGATAATTGATCGGGACTATTTGAAATTAGTAGAAATAACTAAGGATCAACAGGGAAAGAAATTATTATATTATATAAAAGGCCTGGATGAGGATAAATTAGTTAATTTCAAGGTCTATCTTGAAGCAGATCCCTCAAAAAGTGAAGATGAAAGGCAAGTTATAGAGCAGATAATTAAAGACTTTATTTTAGGAGATGATAGTGATCTTTTTCAGTTAACTGCTAGAGATCGACATATCTTAAATTTTTTGGATGATTATTCCTATAGTAAAGGAAGGGAAGGTAATACATTTTTATTACCTAAAACTGAAGAAAACTTCCTTTTTTTAAAGGGATTAGCAGAAGAGAATCGTTTATATTTTGCCGATAATAAAAGACAGGTGAAGATAGGTCAGGAGATAACCCCCTCTTTTGTTCTGAGTGGGAATGAAGATCAGGTTAATATTGAGCTAGATGATAATTATGAATTATATCATGGCAAAGATGACCTATTTATATGGATTATATTGGGAGATACAGTTCATCCGATAGTAAACAAAAGAATATTGGAATTACCTGATAAGATCAAAATCCCTGAAAAGACTAGAGGGGAGTTTCTTTTTGAGATACTTCCAACTTTACAAAAGAAATATAATCTGACTATAGCTGGTGAAATAAAGGATTATAAGGTTGTAAAGACTGAACCAACCGTCAACATTCATTTGGATAGTACTGAAGGTATATTATATTGTAATGTAGAACTTAAGATAGGGGATGAGGCCTATCAAGGGGCAGAAATATTATCTGTTGAGATTGATGATAATGAGTATAGGCGTTCAGAAGACGATGATAAACTATGGGATGCTAAGAATTACCAACCAGTTCGAGCCTTGATTAATTTCCTGGAGGAGTATGAATTTCACGTTAGACCAGATATATTTTTTATTAAGAATAAAGAAGATATTCAGGAATTTATTACTAATGGCCTTTTATACCTACAAGAGGAATGGAATGTCACCCGTAGTGAATCCTTTAATCAAATTGAGGTAAAGTCTGTTGAATTAGAGCCGGTTATTGAATTGGTTGAGAATGATGAGGAAGACGGGAAAATAAATTGGTTTGAATTTAAGATATACTATAATCTGGGAGGCCATTCCCTTAGTAGAGATGATCTACATAAGATGATAAAATATAATAAAAGTGGTGAGGCCTATATTCAGATTGGTGATAATTATTATTTCCTTCAAAAGGGTCAGCGGGAAGAAAATATCAAGGAAATAGTAGATTTAGCTGATGATAAAGATGAAAATTATAGGAGTAATTATTATAATATGCTCTATTATAAGAAGCTGATTGAAGAGAGTGGAATTAGTTTTAAGGGTAATAAGGTGTACAATCAATTAGAGCAAGATATCAGCGAAAATAATCTGGTAATGGAAGAGAATATTCCACAGCAGGTAGAGGGGTTATTACGTAATTATCAAAAAGATGGTTTTTTCTGGCTGAGGTTTTTATATAAATATTATTTTGGTGGTATATTGGCTGATGATATGGGGTTGGGAAAAACTATCCAGGCTTTAACTTTGCTAAAAAGCATAGAGTTATCTGCTCCTGCCTTGATAGTCTGTCCTCGAACCTTGATATATAACTGGGGTGAGGAGATAGAAAAATTTTTTCCTGATACAAAATATTTGGTTTATTATGGTACTCCTGAAGAGAGGGAGACAATGATTGAGGATATTAAGGCTTATGATATAATTATAACATCATACTCAATAATTAGTCGAGATTATAAGCTGTTGAATGAGCTACCAGATGGTTTTTCCTATTGTATTCTTGACGAGGCACAACATATTAAGAACTATAAGACCAAGAGGGCCAGGAGCGTTAAATCCATTAAGGCTAAACGTAAATTAGCACTGACGGGTACACCTATAGAGAATTCGGTAGAAGAGTTGTGGTCAATATTTGATTTCTTAATGCCTGGGTATTTGGGGACATATACACTATTTAGAAAGAAATATCTTAATCCGATTATAAATGATAATGACCAGAAGGTATTAGAGGAATTAAAAAAGAGGGTCGCACCATTTATACTTAGACGTAAGAAGAGTGATGTACTTAAGGAATTACCTGAAAAAATGATTAATTTCCAACAGGTAGAGATGACTAAATTGCAGCAAGATACTTATCAATTGGTTTTGGAAGATGTTAAAGGTAAGATATTTGAAACTGTTAATGAAAAGGGATTTAATAAATCTAGAATTCATATTTTAGCTGCCTTGACAAAATTAAGGCAGATCTGTAATCATCCTTCATTAGTGCTTGATCAAGCAGAACAGCAAGCCCCTTCTGGCAAATTGGATACTTTACTGGAGATGGTTGAAGAGGCGATTGAGGGTGGGCATAAGTTGGTAGTATTTAGCCAGTTTGTGAAAATGCTTAAATTGATTAGAGAGCGTTTTGATGTTGCCGGTATTAATTATGAATATCTTGATGGAAGCACACATAATAGGATGGAGCGAGTCAACAGGTTTAATGCAGAGAAGGATGTAAAAGTCTTTCTGGTAAGTCTTAAGGCTGGAGGGGTAGGTTTAAATCTTACCTCTGCTGATATTGTTATCCATGTTGACCCCTGGTGGAATCCCATGGTGGAAAGACAGGCGACAGATAGGGTACATCGAATTGGTCAGGAAAATAAGGTACTAGTTTATAAAATGATAACAAGGGGTACTGTTGAAGAAAAGATGTTGAAACTCCAAAAACGCAAAGAAGAGGTTTTCAATAGTGTTATTGAGGATAATGACTCAAAATCTGAATCAATAACCTGGGAAGATATACAGGATTTACTTCATTTTGACTATTAATCCACCTGTTGTTGGGGGTTAGATATACTCTCCATGGACATTACTTAACATTTCTGATATAATTTTAAATAGTGATAATATATACAAAGATATCTGATTAACTTGACATGAATTGAAATATAAAGTGGGATTTTAGTAACGCTGTTGAAATAAAAATAGGACTTGTTAGGGAGGATGGGAGAAGATGAAAGATCGTAATTATATTCCAAAGGCTACAGTAGAGAGACTGCCTTTATATTTTCGGTGCTTAGATAGGCTTTCTTCTTATGAAAACATAGATGTAGTATCATCTAAAGAGTTGGGAGGTAAATTAGGAATTCCTTCAACTCAAGTAAGGAAAGACCTTTCTTACTACGGTGAATTTGGACGTAGGGGAGTAGGATATGATGTAGATGAGTTAAAAAAATCTATTGGTAAAATACTTGGAATAAATAAGGTGTGGTCTGCTGTGCTTGTTGGGGCCGGAAACCTGGGTAGGGCTCTGGTTAATTACGAGGGCTTTATTAAAATGGGGTTAAAGATTACTAAGATACTTGATGCTGATCTGGTCAAGATAGGTAATAAAATAGGGGATATTACTGTTGATAGCATGAAAGATATAGGGAGTATAGTTGAAGAAAATAATATTGATATAGGTATTGTAGCTGTTCCAGCTGCATCAGCCCAGGAAGTAGCTGAAAACATGATATCTGTTGGCATAAAGTCCATTTGGAACTTTGCACCCACCAGGCTGATAGTTCCTGAAGATGTACTGGTACGTAATGAAGACTTAGCAGTAGGAATAGCTAGTTTGATATACCATTTAAGCTGGAATCAGGAGAATAGCTAAGTGGAACCAGCTGTGTAGTATAATATTATTATAATTTCCTATAAAAAGAAGAGTTTATTTTTTCTAAACCGAAGTTTTTTGGATTAAATATAAATTCTGTATTTCCTAGAAATAGATATCCACCAGGGTTTAGGGCTTCTGTAAATTTAAGAGTGAGCATTTCTTTGATATTAGAACTTAGATATATAAAGAGATTTCTACTTAATATTAGATCCCATCCCTTTGTATAGGAATCATTTATTAGATTCTTTTGTTCAAAAGTAACTTTTTTGATTATCTCTTCATTTAATTTATATTTTATAGGTGTTTCTTTAAACCTATTGAAGTATTGTTTCAGGATTTTTGGAGGTACATTATGAACTGAATCTGGGTTGTAAACCGCATTTTTTGCATCTTCCAGAATATTGAAATCTAGATCACTTGCTAATATTTCATATTGCTGTTCGTCATATTTCAACTCTTTAAGTATTATAGCCAGGGTATATGGCTCTGAACCATTGGAACAAGGTGCACTCCAAATTTTAATAGGTCTATCTTGCGTAAAAAGCCCTGGTAATACATTATTCTTCAGGTTCTTCGGCATAGTATGCTCTCCCATTCCTGTAAGCACCGATTATTATCTATTTCTTCTTTATGCTTGAAAATCCTGCAAGAAATGTGGTGAAATAATAATGAAAATAAAAGTATCTGTACTAGCCAGTGGAAGTTCAGGAAATTCAATATATATATCTGGGGGGGAAAGCAGTATATTAATTGATGCTGGCCTTAGTGGTAAAGAAATTGAGAGAAGGCTGTCCAAGATAGGTATTTCGGCTGATAGTTTAGATGCAATCTTGGTTACACATGAGCACTCTGACCATATCCATGGTGTAGGGGTTCTATCTCGAAGATATGATCTACCTGTTTTTGCTAATGAATTAACCTGGCAGGGTGCTGAAAAGAAGCTTGGAAAGATAAGTAATAGTAATTGCCAGATTTTTAAAGGTGAATTTATGATTGGTGATTTAGGTATATCTCCATTTTCTATTTCTCATGATGCCAGTGCACCTGTAGGTTATATTATTAATTGTGCTGATAAAAGAATAGGACATGCTACTGATATGGGATATGTATCTGATGAAATAGAAAGTTGTTTGAAGGATCTAGATTTTTTAATTATAGAATCTAATCATGATTTAGAAATGTTGATGTCAGGATCCTATCCCTGGTCTTTAAAGAATAGAATCAAGGGAGAAAAAGGCCATTTATCTAATGATGATACAGCTGATTTGTTACCTAGAATAATTGGGGATAATTTCCCGCGCATACTATTGGCTCATTTAAGCAAAGATAATAATATACCGGCACTTGCATATATTACGGCCAAAAATAATTTGGAAGATAAAGGATTCGCTATTGACAAGGATTTGAAGCTAGATTATACATACCGTCATAAGCCTACTGAGCTATTTAATGTTGGATAAAATAATACTGGATAATGAAAAAGGAGTGTGAAATATAGTGTCCTTAATTCCCGAGTTTTTTTCTAATGATGAAAATAAGAAAGTTAATTGGAAGCGCTTTACATTTTTACTAAGTCTGTGTCTTATACTTGGGATATTATTGATATATTTCCTATTACCTGGATTTTTTTCTAGAACAATTATACAGAGGATACCTATTATAATAGAGCAACAGAACGAAGAAGTAATGGAAAAACCTATAAGATATGAGATATAGAAGTTGTTCAGATGGAATCAATACTTCAGCTGAACTTTAGACATACTTATTCCGGAGCTTGGCGCTACTTACATAAAACTTAGAAGAGAGGTTTAGTAACGCCGTGGAGATATATATTAATCTTGTAGTCTAGTTAAAATATAAGGAGTTATATTAATATAAATATATGAGGAGTTTATAAATGGAATTAAATATACTTACAGTAGGTAAGGTAAAGGAATCCTATCTGCAGGCTGGAATAGATGAGTTTACAAAAAGATTACAACCATATACAAAAGTGAATTTCTTAGAAGTTAATGATGAAAGAATACCGTCAAATCCTTCAAAAGCTGATAAAGGGCTTGTCAAGGATAAAGAAGGGGAACGCATAATAGACACCCTTGCGGAACGGACTTATGTGATTGCCCTTGATGTAAAGGGTAAACCGATGACATCAGAGGGCTTGGGTAAATCAGTTAAGAACTTACAGGTACGAGGATATAGTAGTATTACCTTCATTATAGGTGGTGCTTTAGGATTAAGTAAAGAGGTATTAAATAAGGCAGATTATCGCTTATCCCTTTCGCATATGACATTTACACATCAGATGGTAAGGTTAATACTTATTGAACAGGTTTATAGGGCTTTTAAGATAATACGTGGTGAACCGTATCATTTATGATGCATAAAAATGGAGTTTAATCTAATCATTTAACAATTATAAACAGTCTAAAGGCAAAAACACTAGTAGAAAAATAAAACCCTAGTTTTAGTACTAGGGCTTTATTTTGTATATATCTATTTTAATAACCATAGGGGGTGTATTCATGAGTTTATGGAAGACATTTGGTATTGAAGAAAAAGTTAGATTGATTTTAACAAATGTAAAAGATGATAGTCCTAAGCATCATTTTGGGTGTAGTTTTATAACTGCTTATCAATTATCAATTGAGTTTGAGCAATTATTTCCAAATGAGGTGAAACAGTTAGACTTAGAAGTCGGTGGGCGTGGAGTTGGTCAACATACCTCTCTAGCTCAATACCTAGCTAGGCAGTTATCACAAAGGATTAAATCTGGAGAAATAAAAGACGTTGAAGGTTCTTTTATTTCAAATCGAAAACTTAAAGATATAGTATTTAAATATGATCCTCCCATATACTCCTCAGTTATTGATGACCGTTACGGAACTTCCATGTATCGGTTAAAGGAGTAGTGGTTAATGATTGTATTGTACAACAAATTTTGCCTGTCATTGATTTTTGTGTTGAGAGAATAGAGGGGGGATAAACTTGCTGGCTATAACAATTGAAGCAGATTTTGTAGCAATATATGCAGCGATAGTATCTACATTTGTATTAGTGATACAGTTTTTAAACTATAGGAATGAAAGAGTAAATGTTTCTATGGAGTATAAAACAAATTATCAAATTCATGGGGATAACTTTTACGACCTTGAAAAGACATACTTGGTCCTAACAGTAAGAAATAAAGGAAAACGCTCCATAACCATTCAGAATGTTGGTTACATAGCGAAAAAAGGTAATAATGGAATTATTATTGATTCAATACTTTTTGGATCTTCAGCCTTTTCTTTACGAATACCATTAGCATGACAAGCCGCAGTCCCTTTAGTCCTATTCTGGCTGCAGATGTAATAGTGTGCAACCCTTTTAGTTCCATCCTTAAGCTTCCAGGTTGAACGATTCATAACCATACTATGACCACATTCAGGACACCTTAGTAGCCCAGTTAAAGGGAAATCAACACTATATCTTTTTTGATAAGTCTTACTTTTTTTATCGTAGAGAGTATGAACCTTATTCCACAATTCCTGAGAGATAATAGCCTTATTGGTGTCTAGAACCTCTCGTAACTGTACCAGAACCTCTCGTAACTGTACCAGAACCTCAAGATTTGTCTTCGTTGTTGTACTTCACATTGATGAAACAGTTTGTAGGTTTTTTTGGATTTTAGTTTTCAATTAGATTTATGGGGAGCAAAGCTGGCTACACTATCATTTTCAGCGTCATATCTCTTCTTAGCAGCTTCTACATCTTTAGATGTAGTGAACTGCTGCTGTTTATTTATCCTTCTCAATCCAGTGAGAGCTACAAAAATTGAGTTTGTGAGGGATTATATATAATTAAAGGTATGCTTGATAAAAAAATTAAAGATGATCAAACAATTGGGAAAGATATGTAGACGTTAATAATATGAAGGGAGAAATATATTTATCCTTAAGTATAAATAACTTTTTAATATTAAAAAAATATATGATTTCTTGCAGGAAAACTACATGAGGTATTGAATTATAGTATTACAGGGCATAACTTTATTTTCAATATATCATGTATCATAGCTTAGATCCTATAATAAATATTTTATGTATTAATAATGGATTACTTTATATATATAAGTCCCACTTATATTTTTCTTAATAATACTT
>JBDNGI010000561.1:0-2360 GCA_041689345.1 Halanaerobiales bacterium | reverse complement strand
CTGCAATACTTTTTCAAGTATATTACCACTGTAACTATCTATTTTTTCTAATTGTTCTTCAGTTAAATTCTTCAGATATAGTTTTATATATTGTCTTCTAAAATTATCATTTTCTTCAAATTTTAATAATTCATTTTTACCACTACCTGATTTGTCTGCATAGATGGTTACTATATTGGTATTGATATTTACTGTGAAGTTTCTTATTTTTCTGGCTCTGCCTGAATAAATTTTATTATAGAAATTACCTTCATGAATTATTGTTTTTATATTGACTCCTGAATTTGAAGTGTATTTTTTTATTAGTTCTATAAATTCTTCACTATTCATTTTATATAATTTTTCTTTTTTTATAATTAATTTATCTACCAATTGTACAATATCTTTTTGCTCTTTATTTTCAATATTTAATATTGGGAACTTATCTAAGTGAGTATTTTTTAATTGTGGTATAGAATCTAAATTTGTAACCATTCTATTTTTATAATAAAAATTCATAAATTTACTATTTAATAATCCTAAATTATATTTTAAATCATACTTTTTTGAACAATCATAAAGAAAATATAAAGATTGTTCAGGATAATAGCCTGTATTATCATATGCTGCTATTATCTCGCTACCAGTTTTTCTTAATAAAACTTTAGGTTTTTTTGATAACTTTTCTTCATCTCTTGTTCGACCAGTAATATTCTTATCTTTAAATTCAAAATATCTATATCCTTTTATTAAATACTTCCCAATATCTTGACCTTTAAAGATTTTAATCTGTTCATCAGAATTAATTTCTTTTGTGATTTTATTTGATCTACCACCAAAACCAGAAGTAGTTTCTACTAAATTACCTAATTTTTCGATTTTATCTAGATTTTCTACTTTTTTAATTAATTCATAAATTTCTTGTGTTTTAAAATAGCTAAATTCGTTATCTTCATTATTTAAATAATCTTCTTGATCTATTAATAATTCTTCTGAATTATATAATTTAACTTTTATTTGTCTTTTATCAGGTTTTTTATTTTTAATCAGATATATCATAGTATCTGTAGTTATACCAGGAAAATCAATCTTATAAGTCAACATAAATAATTCAAATTTCTCCAATACTTTTTTTCTAAGATAATCAAATTGACTGTTATAACCAAATCTATCTGGAACAATAAATGAATGATAACCGTTTTTCTTTAATAAGCTTAAAGATAGTTGAATAAAATTTTCATACAGGTTGGGCATATAAGTATTTGAATTATATCTTTTTATTAAATACTCCAAACTATCTTCACCTATATTTTGACCAAATTTACCTTTCAAAGAAACCCAAGGTGGATTTCCTACAATAATATCAAATCCTCCATTATTCATTATATTTTTAAATTCTTTTTCCCATTTAAATGCTTTATCACCAGCCATTTCTGGATCATCAATTAAGGAATTACCGCATTTAATATTATCATCCAGATTGGTTAAAGGTTTATTCTTATTAGCAGTTTTCAACCATAAAGATAATTTAGTAATTTCCACTGATTCCTCGTTTAAATCAACTCCATACAGGTTGTTCTTCAAAATAGTTCTCTGAAGAGTTTCAAGGGCAAAAATACTGCTCTGTCCACCTTTCAGTAAATCTCTTTGTTTGTTTAACCATTGATGTTCCTGCAGTAAATAATCAAATGCTTGATTAAGAAAAGCACCACTTCCACAGGCAGGATCTAATACTTTAATATTTTTAAGTTTTTCTTCATATTCGTTATAAAATTTAATATGATTTTTTGTATATCTGGTTTGCCAGGAACTACTTCCAGCTTCTTCAATATTAGGGAGGTTATAATATCCTAATCTTTCTTTAATGTCTTCCAGGTATCCTCCTACAGCATTTTCGACTATATAACTGGTTATATATTGAGGGGTATAATAAATTCCTTGTTTTTTTCTCCTGGATTCCTTTTTATTATACTCATTATCCTTAATGTCAGATTTTAATTTTTCAATATCACTTATAGATTGTTCAAATATATGCCCTAGTATATTTACATCTACATCACTGTCAAAATCATAATCTGAAATCTTATATATTACTTTAAAAAATTTATTCTCTATTATAAGCCCATCTAAATCCTCATCATATTCAAATAAACCACCATTATAAGTATTAATATTATGAACAGCATTACCTTCATCTATTGAACGAAAAACTCCTCTTATTTGATCCCAAACCGCTGTATTACTGGGAGAAAAAGATTCTTTCCCTCTTTGAATAGCTTCATGCAATAAATCATTAGGCAATAACCCTTTATCTTCACAAAAACCTACAAAAATTATTCTATCCAAAAACTTTTGAGCTTTTTCTAACAATAATTCTGATT
>JBDNGI010000560.1:0-2783 GCA_041689345.1 Halanaerobiales bacterium | reverse complement strand
TTAGGACTTCTATTAATAATAACATTAAGTTCAATCTGTTCTTCAAGAGGGAAGATACTATCCTCAGGTTCTGGTAAATAATCAGTTGCCATTACCAATCCTGCAAAACCGACCATAAATATAAGTAAAGCTATGGTACAATAATAAAACTTTTTCATTTTTACTCATCTCCCTTAATTATTTTGTATTTAATACATTACCCCTAATTAACCCTTAATAGAACCTATCATCACCCCTTTCACAAAATATTTTTGGGCTACAGGATAAAGAATTAACATAGGTATACTTGAAACAATAATCAATCCATATTTAATTATTGAAGCAGCTGTTATATCTTCCTGTGTCTTTGTTAATTCTGAGGTAAGATCTAACATAGATTGAGTCACCTGATTTTTTATTAGAATTTCCCTTAATATTATTTGTAAGGGATATAAATCATAACTATTTAAATAGATCATAGCTCTAAAATACTGATTCCAGTGGGCAACCCCATAAAATACAACCATAACAGCTATGATGGCCTTAGATAAAGGTAATATTATTTTGAAGAAGAATTTAAAATTTGTACAACCATCAACAAAGGCAGCATCTTTTAACTCATCCGGAATATTAGCCTGAAAAAATGACCTGGTAACTATCACATTATAGACAGTAGCTGCTCCCATTATAATCATAACTGCCCTGGTGTCAATCAAATTTAACCCATTGACTACCATAAATTCGGGAATCAACCCACCCCTCAGGTACATAGTTATAATCAAGAATATCATAACATAGTTTCTGATATAAAAATCTTTTCTCGACAGGGCATAACCCGCCATAATTGTAATACTAACATTAAGGGCTGTCCCAACTATAGTATAAAATAATGAATTAGCATAACCCCGCCAGATTCTACTATCTTCCATTATTTTTTCGTAACCAATAAAGGTTATGTCCTTAGGATATAGCCAGACACTACCACTATTAATTAAATCAGGACTACTAATCGAAGCTATGGCTACATAATATAAAGGATAAAAAACAGTTAAAACAATGATCGTTATTAAAATAAAATTTACTATATCAAAGATTTTATCAGTATTTGTTTTATATAATTCACTCATCTTTCAACCCTCCTTCCTTAAAATAGACTACTCTTGGCATATTTTTTAGCTAAATAATTAAAAGTAATTAATAATATAGCATTAATTAAGTTATTAAAAAGTCCAATAGCTGTTGCATAGCTATACTGCATATTTACCAGCCCCATCTTATAGACATAAGTGCTTATTACTTCCGCTGTCTCTATATTCAAAGGATTTTGCATTAGCAACACCTTCTGAAAGGCTACATTCATCATTCTACCCATATTTAAAACAAACAAAATAATGATAGTTGGTTTTAGGCTAGGTAAGTCTATATATAAAATACGCTGTAACTTGGATGCACCATCAATAATACCCGCTTCATGTAATAAAGGATCTACTCCAGTTAAAGCAGCAAGATATATGATAGAAGACCAACCCATCTGTTGCCAGATGCCTGAGGACACAAAAATAGTTCTAAACCACTTGCTGCTGCCCATAAAATTTATTGGTTCCATGCCTATAAATTGTAATAGTTGATTAAGAATACCACTTCTAGGAGATAGAAAAATTGTCAACATCCCTACCATTACAACAACTGAAATAAAATGAGGGGCATATGTTATTGTCTGGACAAACTTTTTATACTTCTTATTCATGAGAGAGTTCATCATAATTGCCAGGATTATCGGAACTGGAAATCCAGCTACTAATCTTATAAAACTTAACAGCATTGTATTTTTCAATAATTGCCAAAAATTATATGATGAAAAAAATCTTATGAATTGTTCCATGCCAACCCAGGGACTACCCCAGATCCCATTAAATGGATTATAATCTTTAAAGGCAATTTGAATACCATACATTGGACCATAATGAAATATCAAAAAATAAATTATAAGTGGTAAAACCATTAAATATAGTTCATAATTATTTATAATATTTTTTATTAATCCATTATTACTACTTGTTTTACTTTTTCTTAAATTAATTTTAGATTTAATTTTTGAATACACTATCCACACCCCTTTACTCAAAATATTTAACATAAATTAATTATATAATGAGTAAATGCCTATGTATACAGTTTATATCTATTTGAACATGGTTATATATTTATACAATTATTTTACTAATACACAGCTTAAGATCACTGCTATAATAAGGTTTATACTGTTTATGGGTGGTTATATATTTACAATTGGTCATATATTTACTTGCATTTTTATTGTTATATTGTTTTTTATTACATATTTGTTACATATTTGTTAAGATTGTAGTTGATTTAGAATATTTTAATAAGTGATTTTTTAATATTAAATTGTTTAATTTTTAATTTTTAGATTTTTTTGTTTGATTTAAAAAGATTGATATGTTAGAATAACTTTACTTATACTAACCAGATATGAGAGGGGAATTCATGTTTAAAAGTAATCTATTTAATTTTAAATTATTCTACAAATATTTGCTTTCATATATTATAATCTTATTAATACCCCTACTTGTGCTAAATTTTATCAGTTATAATTATTATGTCCGTTCATTAAGAGAAGAAATCAAAAAAAATAATATTAATAAATGGCTCTTTGACAAATGTTGTGAAATCTAAATAGCATCCATTGAATCATGTTATCTCTTTAATTTTTTGAATTGCTCTTAAATACTTAGCAATGATAAAAATACTCGGCGTTTTAAGTTTTCAACTTTAGGAACACC
>JBDNGI010000559.1:0-2478 GCA_041689345.1 Halanaerobiales bacterium | reverse complement strand
TAAAAGTTTGACATAGTTTTCTCCTTTCTGGATTATATTTGTTGATATCTACTATATATATACCCAAATTGGAGGGAATTATTCAAAATAGATAAAAGAAATGCAGTGATTGCAAGACTTAGTTAGTTATGCAATCGCCTATTCAATCTAATATGAAGGAGAAATAAAAAATGGGTTATAAATTAGGGGCATTATCTTGGGATAAAGATTTTAGAGATTTTTTTGAAATAGGATCAAATAGTAGTGAGATTAAAATTCACAGCGTATTTAGTAGAGTTATAAATATTACTTCTAGTGAAGGGGTTCTCTATACTATTGCAAATAAGAATACAGATAATGCTCCTTATACCCTTAGGTTGGATTTTGAAAAAAGTTTTAAAGATATTATAAATAAAGAAGATAAAATAACAATTGATAAAGGTAGTATTATGATAGGAAATCTGGAAATATATTTATCGGATTTATCTATGCGAAAAAATGAAAGAGTAAGATTAAGCGATTTTTTTGTATCTAATATAAAAAAAAATATAGAAATGTTTGATGAATTGATTATAGAATCAGGTGAAAGGGGAGGCTGTAAAGCATACTATTTACACCATTTTTTAGGTATGTATAAAAATAGTGAAAATTTAATTGAAAAGGAAGTAAGAAAAAGAATTGAATCTTTTTATAATGATTTAATGGATAATAAACTTGATGAAAATAGTATTAAAAAGCTGGTGGGTCTTGGAGCAGGGCTGACGCCATCAGGAGATGATTTTTTAACTGGTTTTTTAGCAAGTGTGGGAGTATTTGATTGTAACAGAAATCTAGTTGAAATGATTAGAAGTTATATTTATCCATTGCTAAATTCTACTACTGATATTAGTGGTGCAATGCTTAAAGCTGCTCTAGAAGATAAATATAGAGAATTTTTAAATGAATTTGTTTATTCATTTTTTGGATATGATAACGAAGAATTTATAAAAGCATTCAAGAACCTTCTAACAATTGGTTCTTCATCGGGAACTGATATGTGTGTAGGAGTTCTAGTAGGTTTTTTATATACGATAGAGAGAATAGAGGGAAAAGGAGGAATTTTAAATGGTAACTAAAACAGTAATTAGACAGAATGCTTATCATGATTCTGTAACACTTATGAGCTTATCGAGTAAGATTTCAGAGCTTGATGGAGTAGACGAAGCTGTGGTGTCAATGGGTACGGATATGAATAAAGAGCTACTAGAAAATGTAGGTTTAAACACAGAGGAATCAGACAATGCAAAAAATAGTGATCTTATAATTGCAATTAGGGCAAATTCAGATGAAAGTTATGAGAATGCATTTGAAAAAGTTGATGAACTTTTAAGTTCTAAGGAAAGTGAAGATGGGAATTTTGAAAAAAGGAATCCTAAGTCATTAGACGGTGCAGTGCATCTACTCGAGGATGCAAACATGGTGATTATATCTGTTCCAGGAGAATTTGCTGCAAGAGAGGCAGAAAAAGCGCTTGATAAAAACTTACATGTTATGATTTTTAGTGACAATGTTTCCATAGAAGAGGAAGTTAGACTAAAAGAAAAAGCACGAGATAAAGGACTTCTCGTTATGGGACCAGACTGTGGAACTGCAAGCATTAATGGAGTTGGATTGTGCTTTGCAAATAAAGTAAACAAAGGAAATATAGGGCTTGTAGGAGCATCTGGGACAGGACTTCAAGAAGTTATGGTTCAGATTGACAGGTTAGGCGGAGGAATTTCGCAAGCGATAGGGACTGGTGGACGAGACCTGAAGAAGGAAGTTGGCGGGATCATGATGTTAGAAGGTCTTAAAGCTTTAGAAAAAGATAAAGATACAGAAGTGATTGTGCTTATTTCTAAGCCCCCTGCAAAATCAGTCGAAAAGAAAATCTTAGAATATGTAGAAAAAATGGATACACCTGTTGTAGTATCTTTTATTGAAGGAAATAGTAAAGTTGTAAAAAAAATAGGAGCTACTTTCGGCTATAATTTATATGATACTGCGAAAAAGGCAGTAGAATTAGCAAATAAAGATATTAAAATAGATGTGGACGAAAAAACTAACGATTTAAAAAAACAAATAGATGATGCAAAACAAAGACTTAATAAGGAACAAAAATATGTAAGAGGTTTATATGGGGGAGGAACTCTTTGTGCAGAATCCTTAGCGGTATTAAGAGAACATCTAGATGGCATAAAGAGTAATGTGGCAAAGCATGATGATGAAAAACTCCTCGATACTGATAATTATGCTGGGAATGTACTTCTGGATCTTGGTGAAGATGAGTTTACACAAGGAAGACCCCATCCAATGATTGATCCAACTATAAGATTAAATAGAATAAAAAAAGAAGCTAAAGATAAAACAGTCGGGGTTATCCTACTTGATTTTGAACTGGGTTATGGATCCCATGAAGACCCTGTAGGTGCAACAATTCCAGCTATAGAAAAAGCTAAAAAAATTGCAAAGGATAATAAT
>JBDNGI010000558.1:0-2173 GCA_041689345.1 Halanaerobiales bacterium | reverse complement strand
TTCTTTCTACAGCCTTACCATCACCATATGGATTAACGGCATTTGCCATCTCTTGATAGGTATTATCATCCCTTATTATTTGGTTAGCAGTCTCATAAATTGTATCCTTATCAGTACCTACTAACTTTACAGTACCAGCGGCAATCGCTTCTGGTCTTTCAGTGGTATCCCTTAAGACCAGTACTGGTTTACCCAGACCAGGAGCCTCCTCCTGAATGCCTCCAGAATCAGTCATAACAAAATAACTCCTAGCCATCAAATTTGCAAATGGTTGATAATCAAGTGGTTCTATTAGATGTACCCTATCAACATCAGATAATATACTATTTGCTATATCCCTTACTTTCGGGTTAAGATGTACGGGGAATACCACCTCTACTTCAGGATTATCATTTACCAGTTCTCTAACTGCATTAAAAATATTTTCCATCGGTTTGCCCAGATTCTCTCTGCGGTGTGAGGTTAATAAAACTACCTTCCTATTTTCAAAGTCTATCTTATTCAAAAGATTATTTTCAAATATAAAATTATTATCTACAGTATTTAATAAGGCATCAATTACTGTATTACCAGTTATAAAAATATCATCTCTTTCTATATTTTCTTTTAGTAGATTAGCACAAGATGTAGAAGTTGGAGCAAAATGAATATCTGCCAGTACTCCTGTAAGTTGTCGATTTACCTCTTCCGGAAAAGGAGAATACTTATTATATGTACGTAAACCTGCCTCAACATGACCAACTCTTATTTGCTGATAATATGAAGCTAAACCTGCCACAAAGGTTGTCGAAGTATCGCCATGCACCAATACTATATCAGGCTTGGCTTCCAGCAAAACACCTTCTAATCCCTTTAAGACCCTGACAGTAATATCACTTAAAGTTTGCCCTGACTTCATTATATCCAGATCATAATCTGGCTCTATATCAAACAATTCCAATACCTGATCCAACATTTCACGATGCTGAGCTGTAACTGTCACTATAGACTCTAAATCCTCTGTCTCCTCTAATCCTTTAACAACAGGAGCCATCTTAATAGCCTCTGGCCTTGTGCCAAATATTGTCATAACCTTTGTTTTACCCATTATAACACCCCTTAATATACTAAGAAATTTCTCACAAAATTTTTAATAATTCTTCTCTACCTCCCGGCTAATATGTCTAAAAATTTACACAGCCTAGATAGAATCAATCTATTATTACTGACATAATTTTACCTTTTTATGAGATAAATAGCAAGTTTAAAAGCTAGTTTTAGCGAAATACTTAATAAGGATAAAGATTGTATTTCCAGGCGATAATATAAAGTGTGTTCTTAGTTTCAGAGGGAGTTTTTTGCACCAAAGGCACTCCCTATTTAGACCATACATGAACTGTTTGAGGTTATCTCCCACTGAAACTTAGCCCTAAAGGATGACCTAAAGATCAGGCCCTGGGGGTTTTAGCGGCAGTTAGCTATCGTATAAATAAAGCAATAAAATATCGTTAATATTTCTCCCTAACGAATTTATAATATAATTCTAAGAAAGGATGATTATTAAATGAATAGAATATCTTCCCCCTTTTCCTCAAAAAATTTTAATAGTAAAGTAATCAGACTGTTAATCGTCTTGATTTTATTCCTATTATTAAACGGATGTGCTAGTCAACCCCTGGATAATAACAATGATAAAAACCAGAATAAAAATTCCGCACCTAAACAACAGCAAAACACAATAATAAAAGAGGTACCTGACTATACCTATTCTAAAATGAAGAACCACTTAGAAAGTTTAAAGAAAATTTATAATTTAGATATCAATACATTCGGAAACTCTGTCTATCAAAGAGAACTATATTATGTGAAATTGGGAAGTGGAACAAAAAAAATAGCCGTCACTGCCGGTGTACACGGCCGCGAAAGCATAACCTCTCTCTTAACTATGAAATTAATGGAAGAATATGCTGAAAAATTTAAGCTAAAACAAAATATTGCTGAATATAACCTGAAAGACATATTAAGCAAGACTAGTTTCTATTTTATACCAATGTTAAACCCTGATGGGATAGAAATTTCAATAAACGGAATTAATAAAAACCAAGAATTCTTCAAGAGAGCTAATGAAGGGAATTCTGATTTTTCTCGTTGGAAAGCAAATGGTCGAGGAGTTGATTTAAACAAACAATTCCCT
>JBDNGI010000557.1:0-2618 GCA_041689345.1 Halanaerobiales bacterium | reverse complement strand
TTAGATAAAATTGAGGATTATGAACATGCTGTGGGACAGTGTTACCGTTGTGATACAGTTGTTGAAGCTCTAGTGTCAAAACAATGGTATGTTAAAATGAAACCCCTGGCAGAACCGGCTATTAAAGCAGCAAAAGAGGGAGACGTTAATTTTGTCCCTGAGCGTTTTAAGAAGACATATCTAAACTGGATGGAGAATATCCGTGATTGGTGTATCTCCCGACAACTATGGTGGGGACATCGTATACCAGTCTGGTATTGTCAGGACTGTGGTGAAGTAATAGTAACAAAAGAGGATAATGTAAGCAGTTGTACTGCCTGTGCTAGTAGTAATCTTAAGCAGGATGAAGATGTACTTGATACCTGGTTTAGCTCAGGGCTATGGCCTTTTTCAACAATGGGATGGCCAGAGGATACTAAAGAGCTGGAATTCTTTTATCCTAATAATGTTTTGGTAACAGCCTTTGATATTATTTTCTTCTGGGTAGCTAGAATGATATTTATGGGACTGGAATTTATGGATGAGGTTCCTTTTAAGGATGTATATATACATGGTTTGATTCGCGATTCCCAGGGAAGAAAGATGAGTAAATCACTTGGTAATGGTGTTGATCCTATAGAAGTTATTGATAAATATGGTGCTGATGCCTTACGCTTTACCCTGATAACAGGTAATACCCCTGGTAATGATATGAGATTCAGGGAAGAAAGGTTAGAGGCAAGTAGGAATTTTGCTAATAAAATCTGGAATGCCTCAAGATTTATTCTAATGAATGTAGAAGAGCTTGACTTTGACAGCATCAATCCAGATGAATTAGATTACACAATGGCTGATAAGTGGGTACTTAGTCGTTTAAATAAAGTAACAAAAGATATAGAAGATGCCTTAGATAAATATAACTTTGGGGAGGTTAGTAAAACACTTTATGACTTTATCTGGAGTGAATTCTGTGATTGGTATATCGAATTAATTAAGCCTCGCTTATATCAAGACAAGGACGAAGTAGCTAAAAAGACTGCTCAGTACATTGGGGTAACTGTACTAGAGAGGATATTACGCTTACTGCACCCTGTAATGCCCTTTATTACAGAAGAGATCTGGCAGCAGCTCCCAGGAACAGGTGAGAGCATCATGATTGCATCATGGCCGGCTAGTAGTTCTGATGAAGTTGATCAACAGGTAGAAGAAAAGATGGGCTTAATTATGGATATTATCAAATCCATCAGGAATATAAGAAACGAAATGAAAGTTAACCCTGGTAAGAGGATTAAAGCTATTCTTAGTACCCCAGCAGAAAAACAAGCAATAGTTGAACAGGGCTATGATTATATAAAAAACCTGGGTCGTTTAAATGAACTAAAAGTAGAGGTTGAATTAGCAGAGAAGCCTGATAAGGCATCAACAGCTATTACTGGAGGGGTAGAAGTAATACTTCCCCTTGAAGGAATGGTTGATATCGATAAAGAGATCGAACGACTGGAAAAAGAGTATGAAGAGATGTTAGGGGAGATTAAGAGGGCTGAAGGCAAACTTGCCAATAAGGGATTTGTCAACAAGGCCCCTGAAGAATTAGTTAAAAGAGAAAAGGAAAAATTGCTGGAGTATCAAGAGAAAAAAGATATGTTGAAGCAACGCTTGGAAGATTGGAAGCAGTAGGAAGCTGAGATTAAAGGTAAATATAATGTGAGCATAATGTAGCTATAATGTAGCTATAAAAAAGGCCTTTCTTTTGATAAGCAATTGAAAGGTCTTATTAAGTTAATATATACATATATTAGTATTTCCTACGGTTAGTTCAGTAATGCATTATTGTCATTTGATAATATAATCTTCGATTTATGATAAAAATAATCCATTTTTTGAAGGTGATTAATAAATTATCTTGAATATAATTATATAGAACTTAAGTAACTTAAAAAATGTAAGTATTAAAGAAGGGAGCGAAATACAAATAATGACTAATGAAGATAAAATTCTTAAGATGTTAGAAGGTATGAGTACAGAAATAAAAGGTGTGAGTAAGGAAGTAAGTGATATTAGGACACAACTAAATGAAAACAGTAAAAGACTAGAAGAAAATAGTAAGAGATTAAATGAAAACAGTAAAAAACTAGAAGATAATAGTAAGAGGCTTGATGAAAATAGCGATAAGATTGATACTATCAAATTAAGAGTAGATGCAAATTATGACATACTAAGGGCTTTAGAAGATAGGGCAGATGCTCATTTTGCAGAAATAGAAAACATAAAGACTACACTAGCTAAAACAGAAGGGGAAATTGTCAGAAATAAAAAAGATATTAAAGGCAATAATAATAGGGTTAACTTGGCCTTAAATAATGCAGCTCAAAATAGAGTAGATTTTGCTGAACTTATTAATAAGTAAGGAAATTGGATAGTTAACAGTATGCATAAAATCCTTCGGGGCTATTTTTTTTTGCAAAAAAATATTGCAGGAACTTTATGATGATCCTGTAAAAGATATGGGGTAAGTTGAGGAGATAAGACGTAGAGTTGATAATAGGAGATTGAAAACGATTTTTATAGTATTTTTGTATTAAATAGATAAGATTATAATATATGATTTGACCACAAAAAGACTGTATTTTAAAAATTAA
>JBDNGI010000556.1:0-7800 GCA_041689345.1 Halanaerobiales bacterium | reverse complement strand
CACTTCCCCTAACCCTGTAGGAATGTTTAACACTCTAACCGTAGAGCGCGGGACTTGTGGAGCATCCTACGGTACCTATATTTTCTCGCATATCGTAGCCAACTAAGGCTCAGGCTAATCAACTAGGCTCTTTAACAAGCCTCATCCAAATCTACGATTTGGGTGGGGTCGTTGACTAATTCTGAAACAATGATAACTGATTTTTTTCAGGGATACCATTAAGTGTTCCATGTTCTTTCATAACCTCAACCACTGTTTTACTTATTTTTGTTCTGTTTAGCAAATCCTCTATCGAAGTATAGTCACAATCTTCACGAGTAACCGCTATACTTTGCGCAGCACTTTCGCCTAAGCCTTGAAGACTAATAAGTGGAGGTAGTAAACCATCATCTGTAATTGTAAATATATTAACATCAGATTTATATAGATTAACATTTGTAAATTTTATACCCCTTACCATAGCTTCAATTACAATTTCCAAAATTGTCAATACGTTTTTTTCCTTAGCTGTCAAGTCATTACCCTGAGCTTCTAACTCTTTTTTTACACTAAGAACATAATCATATCCTTGACATATTATTTGGGAATCAAAATCGTTTGCTTTTATTGTAAAATATGTTGCGTAAAAAGCCTCTGGATAATGGACTTTAAAATAAGCTATCCTGAAAGCCATCATAACATATGCTGCCGCATGAGCTTTTGGGAACATATATTTAATCTTATTACAGGAATTTACATACCACTGTGGAACATTATTCTCACGCATATATTCTGCCTCTTCATCGGTAAGCCCCTTACCTTTTCTCACATTCTCCATTATCCAGAAGGCCTTGCCAGGTTCTAATCCCTTCTGAATCAAGTAATTCATAATATCATCACGAACAGAAATAACCTCTGCTAATTCAGCGCTATTACTCCTGATAAGATCCTGAGCATTATTTAACCACACATCTGTCCCATGAGACAAACCACTTATTCTGATTAATTCCGCAAATGTTGTAGGCTTAGTGTCTATCAGCATTTGACGAACAAAACTGGTACCAAATTCTGGAATTCCTAATGTCCCAATACTGGTTCCTATATCTTTCTCTGTAACACCTAGGGGCTCTGTAGTAGAAAAAATCGCCATGGTATCAGGGTCATCAAGAGGAATATCAAAAGGAGATACTCCAGTTAGATCCTGTAACATTCTAATAGAGGTAGGATCATCATGACCCAGTATATCTAATTTTAATAGATTATCATGAATTGAATGAAAATCAAAATGGGTAGTTAAGGTATCTGTTTCCATATCATTAGCCGGTTTCTGTATTGGAGCGAAATCATAAATTTCCATATCATTGGGAACAACGATCTGTCCACCAGGATGCTGTCCTGTAGTTCTCTTTACTCCAGTACAACCATTAACTAGACGTTTTATCTCCGCATTATTGATAGTAAGGCCATTATCTGTAACATATCCTTTTACAAAGCCATAAGCTGTACGATTAGCTATTGAAGAAATAGTTCCTGCCCTATATACATGATCTTTCCCAAAAAGAGTTTCCGTATATTTATGAATTGTAGATTGATACTCACCTGAGAAGTTGAGGTCAATATCAGGTACCTTATCTCCTTCAAATCCCAGAAAGACTTCAAAAGGAATATCAAAACCATCTTTAATAAGATCAGTTCCACAATTAGGACATTCTCTATCAGATAAATCGGCACCTACACCAACAGATCCATCTGTTATAAACTCTGAATATTTACATTGAGCACAGCGATAATGTGGAGGTAAGGGGTTAACTTCTGTAATTCCTGTCATTGTAGCAGCAAGTGAAGAGCCTACAGATCCACGTGACCCTACTAAATAACCATCATCCAAAGACTTCTTAACCAGCTTCTGGGAAGTTAAGTAAATAACCGCATAGCCATTACCGATAATCGAATCAAGCTCTCTTTCTAATCTCTTCTCAACTGTTTCTGGTAATGGATTACCATACCATTGAACCGCCTTTTCAAAAGCCATATTACGAATTTCTTGATCTGCTCCCTCAATAGTAGGTGTATATAATTCTTTAGAAATTATTTCTATTTCTTCACATTTATCAACAATTTTTTTTGGGTTTTCTATTACCAGCTCTCTCGCAATATCTTCAGAAAAATAATCGAATTCTGCTAACATTTCCTCTGTAGTTCTAAAATATAATGGTGCCTGCTCTATGTCCTTATATCCCTGGCCGGCTTGAAGAATTTTCCGATATACACTGTCATCAGGGTCAAGAAAATGAACATCACAGGTAGCGACTACAGGTTTTCTTAATCTTTTACCTAGATTATAAATACGTTGGTTTATCTTTTTTAACTCTTCCTTTGAATTAACCATTGAATTCAATAAAAACTCATTATTGTCTAATGGCTGTATCTCCAGAAAATCATAAAAACGTGCAATCTTATATATCTCATTACTGTCCTGATTTTCTAGAATACTACGGTATAATTGGCCTGCTTCACAAGCAGAACCAAGTATTAAGTGATCCCTGATATGTTTTAACTGACTCTTTAAAATACGTGGTTTTCTATAAAAATGATTTATATGTGAATCAGAAACTAATTTATAAAGTTCTCTTAAACCTTCTTTATTCCTGGCTAATATGATTAAGTGATATGGCTTAAGACTCTTCCAATCTATTTTTTTAGTTAATTTATTTATTTCCTTAAGGGTATTTATATCTAACTTTTTGATTTCATTAATCATATTAAGTAATATACCGGTGGTAGCTTTGGCATCATCTACAGCCCGATGGTGATTTTCAAGACTTACATTCAAATGTTTACATATTGTGTTTAATTTATGATTTTTCAAATCAGGATATATTGCTCTACTCAAACCTAATGTATCAAGAACAGCATTTTTAACATAGGCATTTCCTGTTTTTTTCAAAGCGGCTTTAAGAAATCCATAATCAAAGGTGGCATTATGGGCAACAAGTACAGAGTCGGCAATAAAATCTAAAAAATCAGCTATTTTTTCTGTAATTTTGGGTGCGTCTACTACCATTTCATTAGTTATGCCTGTTATATCAGTAATTTTAGCAGAAATAGACTTTCCTGGAGATATAAAAGAAGCGAAGGTATCTACAATTTCTCCATTTTTAACTTTTACTGCTCCAATCTCAATTATTTCATCATTTGAATTACTTAGACCAGTTGTTTCAAAATCAAACACAGTAAAACAACTATCTTTAATTAAAAGTTCACTAGGATTATGTATAATGGCTTCACCATCATCAACCATATATGCTTCAATGCCATAAATAATTTTTATATCATGTTTTTTCCCAGCCCAATATGCATCAGGAAATGCCTGTGCAACACCATGGTCGGTGATAGCCACTGCTGGATGTCCCCACTTAGCTGCCCTGGCAATTGCCTCTTTTACCTCAACAACCGAATCCAAAGCACTCATTTTAGTATGAAGATGCAGCTCAACCCTTTTCTCCTCAGCTTCATCTAAGCGTTCAATAGATTGATTTTCGGTAGCATTAATATTATCTGCCATTAAAACCATTTCTTTTGAATATTTATCATATTGCACATAGCCTTCTATCTTGATCCAACTATCTTTTTTAAAACCCCCATATAATTCCTTATCTCTTCTAGGGAAAAGTTTACAGGTAATTGAACTACTATTATCAGTTACATCAATAACATAAAAGGTATTACCACGCCTAGTATTAATTTCTTCTACATCAAAAATCATTGCTTCAACAACAATATTATCAATTTCTCCTTGTATATTACTCAATTCATGAGTTTTTGACTTTGAGATCTTTTTACCGTATATTATTTTACCGTTCTGTTGTTTTTTTGTTTTATCAATTGTATTATTATTTATATTTACAGCTTGTTGATATTTTGAAATGTCCATATCAACAGGTATTTCTTCTAGAAAATTCCCATTAGTAATAATTAATGTTAACTTAGAACCTAATAAATTATATAATTGTTCCTCTATGAAAGTTTTTATTTTATTATCATTAAGATTTTTATAAGCTACATTTGTCTCAGTTTCAATAGATAACTTATCTTCAGCTAGTTTTAAACGAGCCCTTTCCAACCAACCATTAACATATGGGTATTTCTCTTGTAGTAAAGCAATAACCTGTGGCCAAATAAAAAATAATTCTTTATCTATAGTTGGTTGTTTAAGAACCTCTAAATCATAATCAGACAAAGTATCTTCCAATATATTTATATACTGTTCTAAGTCAGAACTTGAAATATCCCCTTCATCTTGTTTGACTAAAGCTTTACATTTCTGCTGTTTCTCATCTAATATAATATATTTGATGATATGGGAATAATTATTACCCGGTTTTATTGTAGTTATCATCTTTATCCCCCTTCCACCATTATAATCTTACTATATTTGTTGCTAGACTAAGACATTTTTCTATGACGGCCTTGATAGCCTATTAGCCCTACATATATAAAAAAATAGGAATCTTCTCCATATCCGTTGGGTAATATGCTTAGATATTTTGAGGCCTAATCGAATATGGTTATACTAAAGCCAACCTAGCGCTAATTAAATAAAGGATTTAGTGCTATTAACTGAATGAAATTTAAAAAGTCTCCAGTTATGACTGATTGCAAGAAGCGGGTTGACAAAATCTTGTCTGAACGATAGTGAGTTTGATTTTGTTGCTTCTTAATAGAAAGAGTAACTGGGCTACCTTAATGTCAAAATTAGAAGTACCCTTGTGGTGATTTAGACTTTTTCATGAATGAAGTTCATCTAAATTCTCTTTTTAATTACGCAATGATAATTTAGATATTAGGCTATCGAAGCCGTCATAGCAAAATTGTCGGACGTTTCCCACCAACGGAAATGGAGAAGAACCAAAAATAGTACCAATTTTACCCTACATTAGACTTATGAAAAATAATCTTTAAAATATCCCAATACATCCTAACTCGATCAGCCACTCCACGAGTAAAACCCCGTTTCTCTTCCTTCATAACATGTGTCAGATCAGTTAAATCAACATACTTTATACGTCCAACTTTTTTTACATATTTATTAATTGCGATTTCTACACCATAACCTGATTTTTCTAGATTTGCAATGTTTTTTATTATATCAGTCTTAACCGCTCTCTGGCCAGATAAGTTAGGAGCAAAAAACTGAGCCAAGTCAGTCAAACCCCTACCATCATTAAATACACCTACTGTCATATCACCTTGATCATTGAATATCGGAGTAAGAAGAATATTAATGTGATTGTGGTTTAAACCAATAAGGTCACCGTCAAGCATTAATATTATATCACTATTAATTTCTTTAATTCCACACTGTAACGCTGCACCTTTGCCCAGGTTTTTTTCAAAACTAATAACCCTAGCCCCAGTTTCTTTTGCAAGAGAAGCAGTTGTATCAGAGGAACCATCATCTACTACTAATATATTGTCTATCATATGGTGATTCTTTATTGTTTTGATCACAAACTTTATGGTCTTCTCCTCATTATAAGCAGGAATTAAGGCGGTTACCTTCATTTTATGCCTCCTATTCTATCTCAGCTAACAAATCAATTATAGCTTCAACAGAGTTTCCTAGTATTATTTCCTTATCTTCACCAGTTTTTCTAATTTTGGCTTCAATAATTCCATTTTTTAAGGACCTGGCTCCTACTGTCAATCTTAATGGTATACCAATAAGTTCAGCATCATTAAACTTCACACCAGCTCTTTCATTTCTATCATCAAGTAAAGTCTCAATACCTCTTGAAGTCAATTCATTATAGATTTCTTCTGATTTGTTCTTCACATCATCATTATTTCCAAGAGGAAGTATAATAACCTGATATGGGGCAACTGCTTTTGGCCAGGCAATACCATTATCATCATGATGTTGTTCGATTGTAGCCGCCACAAGACGAGTCACACCAATGCCATAGCTTCCCATTACTATTGGTTGTTCTCTGCCATTTTCATCTAAATATCTTGCCTGTAGACTTTCACTATACTTAGTACCTAACTTAAAAATATGTCCTACTTCTATTCCTGATTTTATCTCTAACTGACCTTCACATTTTGGACATAGATCGCCAGCCGTTACATTGCGCAGATCAAGATATTTATCAATCTTAAAGTCACGTTCAGGATTTACATTTATATAATGATAATCCTCTTGATTTGCACCAGCAACAGCATTAACAATATCTTTAATTCTTTTATCTGCATATATTTTAATTCCATCCATACCGACTGGTCCAATAAAACCAGCAACACTATTATAGTATTCAGTGAATTTATCATCAGCAACCACCGTTAGCTCATCTGCAGCAAGGTAATTCAGTAATTTAATCTCATTTAATTGATCATCACCACGCATTAATACCAGGATCGGTTCTTTATCAACTAATAAAGCCAATGCTTTTATTGTATTCTCAGATTGTACTTCTAGAAAAGAACTTATTTCCTCAATAGTTTTTTGCCCTGGTGTATGGATTTTTTCCAGTTCTTTTTCTTCTTGAGTATTCTTATTAGTAATCTCTCCTGCAACAGCCCTCTCTACATTCGCTGCATAATCACAACTATTACAAAAAGCTACTCTATCTTCTCCTGAATTAGCAAGAACCATAAATTCATGAGAATCCTTACCTCCCATAGCACCAGTATCTGCTTCTACAGCTCTGACATCAAGACCACAATTAGCAAATGCTTTACTATAAGCATCATACATTGACTGGTAACTATTATCAAGTCCTTGATAATCTATATCAAAGGAATAGGCATCTTTCATAATAAACTCTCGACCCCTCATCACTCCAAAACGAGGCCTAATTTCATCCCTGACCTTAGTTTGTATCTGATATAAATTTAATGGTAGATCTTTATATGATCTAATTTCATCTCTAACTAAGTCTGTAACAATTTCCTCATGTGTAGGACCAAGACAATATTCCCTTCCTTTTCTATCTTGAAATTTAATCATTAATGGGCCGAATTTATCCCATCTACCAGATTCCTTCCATAATTCAGAAGTGTGAATAATCGGCATCAATAGTTCTTGTCCATCTTTTTCATTCATAGCTTGTCTTATAATTTCTTCAATTTTTCTAATAACTCGATAACCTAATGGTAAATATGTATATACACCTGCAGTCAATGTCCTCATCAGACCAGCCCTTAACATTAGCTGATGGCTCACCACATCCGCTTCAGCAGGATTTTCTTTTAGTGTAGGTAAATACATCTTTGACATTCTCATCTATACCACTCCTTTAAAATCTTTTTAATTTATAACATAAACATAAGTCTTATAATTTAAAATAAGTATATGAGTCAAATTATAGTCAGTTAATTTTACTAAATATATATAAAATAATATTACCCTACTATAGCTTATCAATCTCATATTCAAGTTCCTTAAGAAGTTGATTTTCAGGGACTTTTTTGACTAATTTACCTTTTTTAAAAACAAGACCTTCTCCTTTGCCTCCAGCAATACCAATATCAGCTTCCCTGGCTTCACCAGGTCCATTTACCGCACATCCCATTACAGCAATTGTAATATCCTTCTTAAGATTAGCAAATCTCTTTTCTACCTCTTCTGCTAGTTTAATGAGATTTATTTCCGTGCGTCCACAAGTTGGACAGGATATTATCTCTGGGCCTTTTTTTCTTAAACGTAGTGCTTTAAGAATCTGCCAACCCACTTTAACTTCTTCAATTGGATCACCAGTCAAAGATATTCTAATTGTATCTCCAAGACCCTGTGCTAAAAGAGAACCAATACCAATAGATGAT
>JBDNGI010000555.1:0-3579 GCA_041689345.1 Halanaerobiales bacterium | reverse complement strand
TTTTTCTTGCGAATACACTATTATATCAATAGGTATTAATCTATCCTTTAATAGACTGCTGATTTTTCTTTGTATTTTTCTTAAGGAATTACTATTATCGACAACAAAAAACAAATCAATGTCACTTTCACTGTCATAGTTATTTATGGCATATGAACCAAACAAATATATTTTTTCAGGAGAAACTTCAGGAACTACTTTATTTTTAATGTCTTCCAGGTATTTATTAATTTCTGATTTACTTATTACTTTTTCCATTTGATGTTCCCCCTTGTTTTTCTTTATTACAATTATAATATATAATATATATTATATATTATATATAGTGAAAATAAAAGTAATTATTTTAAGTAAAACATTATTTAACTTTAGTTTTAAGTTAATCCAGAAAAGGGAGAACATTAAGCTCCCTTTAATATCTACTATATAGCTAGCATCTAATTCTGGAACTCCATCGGATTCATGCACTTTTTCATTTTGTAATTTCTTATTTCCAAGTTAAGATGATCATATCTGCCCCAATAGACTATCCAATTTACTATCAATATCTTCCTTTCTTAATGTAGGAGCAGTAGATTTAAATGCTATATCTTCATTACTTAGTTTGAGAGAACAAAGACTTTGATCACTGTAATAGTCTTGTACTCCACTCTTATTACAGTTAATCGCTTCCTTCAAAATATTCCTAATAACCCTGGACCTATCTCCCGAAGACAAAGCAGTATACCATTCCTTAATATCATCGTCTTTTCCTGGCCGCAGTCTTATAGTTATCTTCATATCCATAACACACCAGACTACTCTTTAAATGACCGATTAGCAATCTTGAGATAACCATCTACATTACTAAATTGTGCATCATCTACTAGAAAACAGTTATCTATTTCTTCTTTAATATAGTCAAATAAAGCCATTCCTCCTCCTCCTGCAATTAAGATGGTACTAAACTCCCACAAATGGGGCCAGAAGCTATGTATTTCACTTATAATCTGTTGGGCAGCTAAGTCAAATGCCCTATCCCTTATATCAGTAATATCATACTTCTCACCTTTAATTCCAATCGTTCCTGTCCTCATAATATCATCTAACTGATAAATTGATTTATTTACATTTAATTCATCCTTCATTTTATGAGCAATATATTTATAGGCTGTATTTAAGGCTACACTAGATGTAAAGCTTAACTTATCAATAAACTCCAGCTTATTAGTAATTACAAAATCAGTGGTTCTAAAACCAATATCAATAACACCTATGATTGAATCAAGATACTTCTCTGTTTTGACTCCACCATCATCTGTTAACATTTCATTAAAAATTGTACCGAAGGGCTGAGGAACAACTTTGCACTTGTTTAGTTTAATATTCTTTTTAATACTGGAGTTGCCATCAATTAACTCAATAGAATGTTCCTTTAAGAGTTGTTCCTGTAGACTATCTTTATACTGCTTATATTCATCTACTGGGAGTCCTGTCACTAGATTATACTCTACATCCTGTGAATCCACTCCATCTAACAGAGCAAATGCTGTATTGAATAGAATTTCACTCTCCTGACTTTCTGCTCTATTTCCTGATTAGGTAGAAAAAGTAAACTGACTTTGACGATTAGCAAGTTGACCTATAAAACATTTAGAACTATCAAGTTTGACTATTAAATTGTCCAGAATACTCTTATTATCCATCCCAGTATTAAACCTTATATCTGAAGCCTCTCCAACAACCGAAGGAAATACATACTTCTGAGTACCATTAGTAGCCTTAACAAAGCCAAAGCCTACATCTACACCTATCTTTTTATTAGTCATATTTATTCTCCTCTCAATTTGTCTTACATTGTCTTACATTACTTTTACTCTCTAAATTTACTTACTTAAATTGATATACTGGCCGTTATCTATAAACTCTTCTAAAGGATTAAAACTATTAAAACCCTGCTTAAGATCTTCAGAAAACATATTTACATACTGCTTTACTATCTCCATACTACTATGACCTAAAATCTTTTGTAATCGATAGGGATCCCCTCCATTTAATATCCATTTTTTGGCAAAGGTGTGTCTAAATAAATGTGCCGATGATTTATTTACCCCTCTTTTTGAGTTGTACCGTTGTATTGCAGACTTTAAACCTTCATTCTCCAATTTCTTTTCATAGATATTGCAAAAGAGATAATCATCTTCCTCTCCCTGACGATATTGTAAGTATTCAACCAGGATCTGATTTATAGACTTTGACAATGGAATTACCTGATGTCTTCTATTCTTCACCTTACAGAATGTTACAAAGCCATTCTCTAAGTCCAAGTCCTTTAATTTAATATTAACTAAGGTTCTAGATCTGCAACCAGTAGCTAATAAAAAGTTTACAATAACCCAGTTACGATAGTGAGAAAAATTAGAGTTCTTAAGCTCTGGTTTTTTTAATAAAATCACCAATTCTCTATCAGTATATGTTTCCTTAATCTTAGCCTCTGTATGTATCCTAGTTACCTTAAATTCCTTCATGTATCCTAATTCCATGGCATAATGGCATAATATAGGAAGGCCCTTAGCCCCCTCAAATAGGTGTTTACTGTAGTATTACTTATTTCTCGGTCCTTCAAATGAAGGATATAATCCTCTACCACAGACTTGTCAATCTCACTCATATTCCTGGAACAATCATAAAAGTCAGCAAAGATACCATAAGTCTCCTTATAATACTTAATCGTTCTGGAAGATAAGTTTTTAACCCGACAATACTTAATAAAATCTTCAAGCACTTCTTCAACAGCTTTGTTCTGATTTTTCTTGTTCAACTTTAACAATTTAACCACTCCTATTGAAAGATTTTAGTAGTAGGTCAAGTTTCTAGACATAAAAAAACAGGACCTACGATACCCCTAAAATAAGGGTAAAAATCGTAGGTCCTGAATTGGACTTTTCTATGTAATTTATTTATCTTATATTCCCCATAATCACTGTTATATCAACAAAAGATAATGGTAGACCATCAGGGACTCGAACCCTGAACCCCCTGATTAAGAGTCAGGTGCTCTAGCCGATTGAGCTAATGGTCTACGTAAGTTTGTATTCAATTTTTATCAGTTTTAATACACATATTCATCAAATTAATAATTTGATGAATATAAAATGGGGTGGGTGATGGGTTTCGAACCCACGGCCTCAGGATCCACAATCCTGCGCTCTAACCAGCTGAGCTACACCCACCATATTGGTGTATCAAGTGTTTCTGGCATTTTAAAGAAGTAGTATGATACGTTATAGATTATAACACTATTATATCACTCTTGTCAATTAAAAAAAATACCAATTAATATAAATGGCGCGCCTGAGAGGATTCGAACCTCTGGCCTACGGATTAGAAGTCCGTTGCTCTATCCAGCTGAGCTACAGGCGCAATGGAGCGGGAAACGAGACTCGAACTCGCAACCCTCAGCTTGGAAGGCTGATGCTCTAGCCAATTGAGCTACTCCCGCATCATGGTCGGAGCGAAAGGATTTGAACCTTCGACCCCCTGTTCCCAAAACAGGTGCGCTACCAAACTGCGCCACGCTCCGACTTATTTATATTACCC
>JBDNGI010000554.1:0-2391 GCA_041689345.1 Halanaerobiales bacterium | reverse complement strand
CATTATAATATGCCGAAGAATATAGAGGCATATTACCAGGAGGAAGGTAGGGCTGGTAGAGATGGTGAGCCTAGTGAGTGTATCTTGCTTTATTCGCCTGGGGACAATCATATCCAAAAATTTTTAATAGAACAGAATGAAATAGCGCCTGAGAGAAAGCAGAAACAATTGCAAAAACTTCAGGAGATAGTTGATTATTGTCATACTTCAAAGTGTTTAAGGGGATATATACTTTTATATTTTGGTGATAATAATCTGATACAGGAGTGTGGTAATTGTAGTAATTGTAATGATGACAGAGAGTTAGTAGATATTAGTAAAGATGCCCAAAAAATATTGTCCTGTGTCTATCGTTTGGATCAGCGATGGGGAACTACTATAACCGCTCAGGTATTAGCTGGTTCCAGGAACAAAAAGGTTTTAGAGAATGGCTTTAATAAATTATCCACATATAACATTATGCCAAATTATACCATAAAAGAAATAAAAAACATGATCAATATGCTAGCTGCTGATGGTTATTTGAGTTTGACAGAGGGTAAATATCCAGTAGTACAACTTAATAATATTTCTTACAAAGTCCTAAAGGGTGAAGAGAAAGTAGAACAGAGGGTAGAAGTAAAACAACATAAAATTACAAGTGATAATGAACTCTTTGAAATATTAAGGACTTTAAGAAAAGATCTTGCTGATAAAGATAATGTCCCACCATATGTCATCTTCCATGATAGTACTTTACGAGAGATGAGTCAATATTTTCCTGTCGATGAACATTCCATGCTCAGAATAACTGGTGTTGGAGAGGTTAAATTCAAGAAATATGGCGAGCAATTTATTAAATTAATTAAGGAATATGTTGAAGATAATGGTCTGGAAGAAGAAACTAATAATCATAAGATCAAAAAAAAGTCCTCACCTAAAACGGGTACTAAGAACAGTCATTTGTTTACCTATAAGTTGTTTAAATCAGGAAAAAGTCTAGAAGAGATAGCTGATGAGAGGGATCTCACTAGTATTACTATTGAAAATCATATTTTTAAATGTAAAAGAGAAGGTCTGGATATTGATATTGATTTCTTAATACCAAATCAATATCAAAAAAAGATACTTGCAGTTATAGAGGAACAGGGTAGTGATAAATTAAAGCCTATTAAGCAAGCCCTGCCAGATGAAGTAAGTTATACAGCTATTAAGGCGGTATTGTGTAAACAGGGATATTAATAGTATGTGCTTAATGAAACCATGCTAACAATATATGTTCAAAAAGTATTTGTTACTATAGTTATAGGTTAATAATAGAGACAAAGGACTAAAACCATATGGAAAAGATAAAAATTAATGATAAAGATATAGAATACACGGTAGTTCGTTCTAGTAGAAAGACTATTGGTTTAGAGGTTAGTCCTGGAAAGGGATTATTGATCCGGGCACCAAAAAGGGTTTCCAGGAAAAGAATTAAGGAAGTAATTAGAGAAAAGGCCCCCTGGATACTCAAAAAGCTGGAAGAGGTAAAAGAAATAAAACCTGAGCCAGAGCCATTGGAATATGTAACTGGAGAAAAGATTCCCTATTTGGGTAATTACTATAATATTTTAATAAACGAAGTACAGGGCTTTAAACAAACGGAAGTGGTATTCGATTTTGATAACTTTTTGATAACTATAAATAATGATATAAAAAAAGAGGAACGAAGACAAATAATCAAAAACGCTTTAGAAGCCTGGTATAGAAAACAGGCCGGCCTGGTTATAAATGAAAGAATTAATATTTTTAAGGATAAAATTGGGAGGGAACCAGTACTTGTTAGGATTAAGAAACAGAAAAAAAGATGGGGAAGCTGTAGTTCAAAAGGTAATTTAAATTTTAATTGGAAACTGATAATGGCACCTATGTCAGTACTTGACTACCTTGTTGTTCATGAACTTGCCCATTTAGTACACCCTAACCATTCCAAAGATTACTGGAATTTGGTAGAATTAACTATGGCTGACTATCAAGATAGTAAGCAGTGGTTAAAAATTAACGGAAATTTATTAACTATATAAATAATAATACTTAATAATTACACTTGCCGTTCTAGCCAATTATACTAATTATGCATACACTAAGTATTATTAAGAAAAATATAAGTAGGACTTATATATTTAATATATATCATTAATATGATACTGAAATACAATACTGATATTTAGCCCAGCAAGTTAATTTTGACTGTATATACATAATATTACTACGTAGATTTAGTTAAACTTACCGAATCATAGCTGAGAAAGCCTCGCCTATGATAATGGGCGGGGATGAATCAGCTATTTTGATTTTTAGTCAAGCTGAAAATTAAAATTGTGTACAATAAACCCTTGAATATGAACATATGTTTATGATATAATATAT
>JBDNGI010000553.1:0-3866 GCA_041689345.1 Halanaerobiales bacterium | reverse complement strand
ATTTTTTCTAATTCTTTATTTACCCTCTCAATAATAAATCCTATCTCATTACCATTACATAAGTTTTCCACTATTTCTACCGCCGATTTAAATGCAAACAAAGCTACTTCCTCAACAATAAATTCTACTACAATACTATACCTTGTATCGTGTAACCAGCGAGTTTTCCCATAATATACATCATTCCCGTGTAAAGTTTGTATTTCCAAACAGAGATGTTCTGCAATATGTCCAAGATAAGTACCGTCCTCTAATCTTTTAACAAATCCACCTTTTTTCCCTAATGAACAGGTATGATTATATAAACCAGGAAAATGTTCAAGTAAACATTTATTAAAGCCAATTATTTCTCTGCTTTCTATTTGGTCGTAATTTCCCAGATCGAATATTATTTCAATAATCGGTGTATATGAATATATATTAGGTCCATTCATAAATCGATATGATATAATTTCCATTCTAATGCCTCCTGTATCCTGTTCTTTACATGTTATTATTATGGTAATATTATTTCCCTGTTTCTGAGACTATATTTATAATTAGCAGGTAATATATGAACTTTTACATCTAATAAGGCTAAAGGCTGGTTGTTCTTTATTTCTGAAATGTTACTATATGTAATATCTCCCCCATCTACTACTGTTACAGTTTTACTACCCCTTACAACAAAAAATCCATCAGAGCTTATTTCAATTGCAGTATCTTCGTCTATTCCAATTCCCAATATATAAGGGTTATAGGCAATCGCCATCAATAAGCGATTAATTCTTCCCCTCTGTGCAAAATGTTGATCAATTATTACCTCTTCTAAAAGGCCTAATCCTGAAGATAGGTTTACACTATCTAGTTGCGGACTATCATCACCATGACCTCCTACAATCATAATATCACTAACCACTGAAGCCCCAGCGCTTGTACCAGCTACAATTGCCCCAGCTTCATAAGTTTTTTTGAGACTCTCATTAATTCTGGCCCCCCCAAATATACTTGTAATCCGTAATTGATCTCCACCAGTAAAAAAAATACCACTTGCATTTTCTATTAATTTACAATTTTCCTTATTTGAAGCCTTCTCCCTACTATCAATATTTAAAACTTTTACTATATCTATACCCAAATCCTTGAATATATATTGATAATCTCGGCCAACGCTTTCAGGCTGAGAGGTTGCAGAAGTAAGTATAACTAAATATGAATCTTTTTCATTTACTAATTGACTAAACCTTTTTAATATTTCTTTATCTCCTTCTTTGTCTTCTGAACCACCTATTAGTAAAAGGGACCCCCTAATCTTTTCTCCCAAAATTACCCCTCCTTATTCCAATTCTTCTTGAACTAACTTTTCCCTCATGACTAACTGCTACTAGATTTTCCTTTCTTACGATTGCAAGTAGCAGTAAGTCCCAGGATTTGTTCGTAGGCCTTTAGGTCATCCTTTAGGGCTAAACTTCAGCATATACCCTCTGAAGCTAAGAACTCACTTTATATATTATGACCATCATTAAAAGCTATTTATACGTTAAGACAAAAAAAAGACCTATACCACTATCTTAAGGGGTTTAGGTCTTTTTTATTCAGTTATAATTTAATTCTAAATATACGGGTAGATGATCAGAGGCATTACTTTCTATCGAATAACCCTCTATAACCTCTAATGGAGAACCTGAAAAATAAAGATCTATTCCCTTACTGGGATTTACAGTTGGGAATGTTTTAACCCCATTAAGGAGAGGTCTCAGATTATCAGGAGTCTCTTTAATATTGTTAAAAGTATAGATTATTTCTTTAATTTCTGTATTAAAGTCCCCTATTAAAATATATGAACCTGTAAGTTTACTTAGGAAATTATCTATCCATTTAATTTGTTCTGCTCGTTCATTTTTATTAAGGGATAAATGAGTAGAGATGATATAAAATGATTCCGGTTTTTTTTTATTTGGCATTTCAATTTCAGCCATTAATAAAGAGCGGGCTTCACTATTGCCCCCATCTAATGCTGGCAGAATATAATTTTCTACATTGTTTATAGGATACTTTGATAAAATAGCATTACCATAACTACCTGTTACTCTCTTAACACTTGCACCAAAAGCATAATTCATATTAAGGGTTTCAGCTAAATAACTCACCTGGTTTTTATAACCACTTCTTTTCAGGGCAAAATCTACTTCATTTAGCCCAATAACATCCGCTGCTGATTGTTCTATTACTCGTGCCACTCGATCCAGATCTAATCTCCCATCAATACCTACTCCATGTTGAATATTATATGTCAATAATTTTAAAGTATCTTTATTAGTATTAAATTTATTTAACTCATGATAATCCCTGTACTGAGATACGACTATAACCCTATTATTATTTATATGCACTAAATAAGTAACAAACATAATGATTACCAATAATAATAAAAATACTAACAGCTTTTTCATTCAGCCCACCCTCCTTCATCAAATTTGATTTATTTTTACATATAGGATAAAAAAATATATAAGTACCCAATAAATATTATAACATCTATAATACATGAATACCATAAGTCAGCACTGTAAACTTATTCCATTGAATTTGATAGCCCTTATTTTGAAAATATATAAGTCCAACAGTTTACTATATTCTTTAATTATTAAAATCAATATCTAATAACAGTAACAATCATCTCTATCCTGGAATATAATGTTAATGAATATTTAAAAGATAGGGGGTCATATAATGGCTTATAAAATTTACATAGAGACTAATAGCCGCCGTTTAATATTGAAAAATAATGATCAAGTAGTTAATACCTTCCCTGTTGCAGTTGGGAAATCATCCACTCCAACTCCCACAGGGGATTATAAAGTTTTAAATAAAATCATTAATCCTGGCGGAGTTTTAGGAACAAGATGGATGCAGTTTACATGGAGAGAACATGGGATTCATGGAACTAACCAACCTCATCTCATCGGGCAAGCAGTTTCTCTTGGTTGTGTAAGAATGTATAATAGGGATGCAGAAACAGTCTATAGTAAAATCTCTGTAGGAACTCCTGTAATAATACGGCAGTCTTTTACTGGAAACATTGAATACCCAAAAGATGATCCTTCAGATTCATCATCTGATTCTAATAATAATTCATACTTTATCTATACTGTACATAAAGGAGATTCTCTCTGGAAAATAAGCCGAAAATACAATGTATCAATTTCTGAAATAAAGAGAATAAATGAACTTGAAACTGATACTATCTATCCTGGACAGAAATTAAAAATACCTACCCGAAGTAGTAGGTAATATACTAGTTTAAATATATATAACTCTAAACTGTATGCTGGGTATCTAAAGAAAGTGTTTCAGTTAAGAAAAAACTGAAACACTTTCTTATATTATGAAAAATAATAATATTTTTTATATCTTAAGCGAAATAGAATGCTATTGCCATAATTAAATAAGCTGCTATTAATTGAAGACCTTCAAACCAATTAGACTTTCCTTGTAAGTATATTACATTTATAGCCAGTACTGAAAGCCCTATTGTACTTATTTCTAATATATTAAATAAAAAATTCATTGGATAAGGGGTTAGATGACTAAAAAATATTAGTAATGGCACTAAAAATAGAGCAACCTGAATACTGGAACCAATTGCTATAGTAATACTTAAGTCAATTTTATCTTCTCTAGCCATCTTTATCGCAGTTATATTCTCAGCCACATTTGATATTATAGGTAATATTATAATACCTATAAAAACAGGAGAAATATTAAAACTCTCCTGAAGAACTGAAATAGAACCGACCAGTATATTTGCTTCAATGGCAATAAACGCTGTAGTTAAAAATAAATAAAGTACATTTTTCAACAATGGACTTGTATCTTTTGAATTT
>JBDNGI010000552.1:0-2462 GCA_041689345.1 Halanaerobiales bacterium | reverse complement strand
TGAAAACACCGTAAATACGCCATTCTCAAGGGATTTTACATTTATTTTCTTGTCAGCAGACAAACAGTCTCCACATGCGATGTATGTGGAAACATATCAACTGGCTGAACTTCTTTAATATCATATTTCTCCTTTAATTTCTTTAAATCACGGGCAAGTGTTGCCGGATTACAGGAAACATAAATAATTTTATCAGGAAGAACTTTTAGAACAGCTTCAATAACCGAATCAGCCAAACCTTTTCTAGGAGGATCAAAGACTATAATATCCAGTTTTTCACCTCTATTTATTATTTCAGTTAATTTGTTTTCTACTTTTCCACTTATAAATTCACAATTCTCTATACCATTAAGCTGAGCATTTTTATTGGCGTCTTTTATAGCTTCTGAAACCTCTTCTATTCCAATAACTTTCTTAGCCCGGCCAGACAAATACAAGGAAATACTACCAATCCCACAATAAGCATCCAAAATTAATTCTTCGCCAGTCAATTGAGCATAATCCAGGACTTTATCGTATAATTTAGCTGCCTGCAGGGTATTTACTTGAAAGAATGATTGAGGAGAGATGGCATATTTAATATCTCCAATATAATCATAATAAAAATCCTGACCTACCTGCACTTTATTTTCATTTCCCATAATTACATTTGTTTTCCTTGTATTTATATTTTGTATAATCCCAACTAGTTCTGGGACTTCCTTAATGATTTTCTCACTTATTTCTTTAACTAAGGAAAACTTATTCCCATTAGTGACAATTATCAGCATTGCATGACTTGTACAAACTCCAACTCTTACAATTAAATGTCTAAATAAACCCTTATGTTTTTCCTCATCATAAGCACTTATTCCAAATTCATTTGCTATTTCAATGGCTTTATTAGCAATACGATTAATTAAAGGATGCTGTATATGACAATTATCATAGGCAACAAGTTGATGTGTACCCTTTTGATAAAAACCACTTACTATCTTCCCCTCACTATCTTCTGCCAGAGGAAATTGGGCTTTATTACGATAAGCAAGATTATTTTCAGCAGCTATTACACTACTTATCTTTATATTTTCCATACCACCAATTCTCTCCAGCAAATCTTTTATCATCTTTTCTTTATGTAATAATTGCTCTCTATAATCTATATGTTGTAACTGACAACCTCCACAGTCTGAAAAAACAGGGCATTCTGGGTTAACCCTGGTAGAAACAGCATCAAGAACCTTAATTAATTCTGCCCGAGCATAGTTCTTTTTTTTCTGAGTGATCCTTACCTGAACGGTTTCTCCAGGAATACCACCATCAACAAAAACAGCAAGTCCATTGTAATGACCAACACAATCTCCACCATTAGCCATATCATCTAAATCTAATTCAATTGTTTGTCCACTTTTTAAATTAATTTTCTATACACCTCAATTTATATAGTAATTACATTTAGTCTTTATTTGCCTATCACTTATTATTATATACTTAACTGGACTATATATAAAGGGTTAATATTGTTAAAATGTTCTTATCAGCCTTTATCCGATAGCTAACTACCGCTAAAACCCCCACTTAAGCTTGACTATATAATAATAAAATTTCCATAATAAACATAGCTATGTTATAATTAACTAAATAATTAGAAATTGATATAAAAGAAAGGAGAATAAATATGTTAACCTTAAAACAAATTAAAGAAAATCAAGATTTAAAATATATGATAAAAAAAGCTAACGAATATTTATCCGCAAGGGGTTATACAGAACACGGTTTTCGTCATGTTAACTTTGTTTCAGAACTTACCGGGTACATTTTAGAAGAACTAAATTTCGATAATCACACTGTTGAATTAGGCCGTATTGCCGGATATTTACATGATGTAGGTAATATGTTTAATCGCAAACACCATGGTGTTTCCAGTGCAAATATTGTATATACTGAACTTAGGAGAATGGAAGTACCAATAGAGGATATCTGCAAGGTAACAACTGCTATCGCCAATCACGAAGAAGATATTGGTTACCCAATTAATCAGATTACATCTGCTTTAATACTGGCTGATAAAAGTGATGCACATCGGACAAGGGCTAATAAAGAGAATGCAAGTCAAATTCATGATAGAGTTAATCTGGCAATACAGGACTCTTCTCTAGAAGTCGATAAGAAGAATAAAAAAATAACACTTCATATCGAATATGACTCTTCTATATCACAGGTTATGGATTATTTTGAAATATACCTATATAGAATGGAAATGTGTAAACAAGCAGCCTACATTCTCGATTGTAGATTTCATCTAATGATAAATAACCTTGAGTTACTGGGTAATGTTGACATTGACATACTCCCCGCCCATTCACTATCGTTCATGAACGAGGATTCTTAATAGTTCAAGACTATCTTTTCTATTGATGTTATGCTGGAATATCCCGACTAAAAGGTCTAATATTCCATTCAATAGAACAACTAATGGAGTT
>JBDNGI010000551.1:0-3151 GCA_041689345.1 Halanaerobiales bacterium | reverse complement strand
TCAAATGTATCTTCTATCCATTCTTTAAAAGGGATCTAGCTGCTGCCAGAGCTGCAAATGAACATGATGAGGAAACTGCGCCAAAAATAGTAGAAAGTGAAACACTTTTAAAATCAGCCTCCTTCTTTGATACAAAGGACTGAATCATGCCACTAATAAAATACCCTAATACAAAAGCCCAACCAGCCTTCCAGAAAAAACCCAAAGCTGTTAAAGCAGCTTCACCATATAATTTTAAAAAGTTCTGCAAAATATTGCCCCCCCAAAAAGTAACTTATATCCCTTAATAATAGAACATAATAATTTAATACTAACTAGTGAATAATCTGTGCATTAAATAGTTGTATAAATAATGATATTACTAAGCAATATAAAATAGTAACTATTATCATTATTACATCTAACATAACATATATGATTATATTATGCAAATTATACAATTGTTTTGGGTGCAATTTTTTTCTGTGGAAATAGATTAGATTTAGTTCACCATAATTTATAAAAAAATAGACTTTAAGAATATTATAGAATACAAAAGGATACGGAAGAATAAATTAATATTAGCGATATAATCAAACATAATCTTGCTGGACATACAAATAGTATTGATATATGATGTTAGGCTCTTTCTCAAAAAGAATGATTAGAACAAAGTATAAAAAACACAATACAGTCATACCAAGGATTTCGAAGAATATAAATATTAGTTTTTGGTGCTAAGCATCGCATTCGAGAAAGAGCCTGATGTTATCAGAAATCTATTTATTGGAGGTATGATAACATGAAAAAAAATAATGGTGATAAGATATTGGACGAATATCAAAAGGAAATCAAAAAACTTTTTGAAGGAAAAGGATCAAAAAGCTTTGATAAAATAACAGGTGAAATGTTAGAAAAAATTAAAAATGAAGGCAAAAAAATTGCAGAAAATACTAAAATAGAAACTAAAAAAAAACGATAACTTGCCCTATATGCGGAAAAACATTAAGTCCAAATAGATATGATGCATCTATAACTATAAAAACAATTCATTTCCCTGTAGATATAAAAAGAGATGTATATTATTGCAGAGATTGTAAAGTGAGTATAGACCAAGCACGTAAAATATTTGACTCATATGAAGGACATAAAATAACTAAAGAACTTGTCGAAGAAATAGCATATAGCTCTCAAAAAAATATGTCATTTAAGGAAGCACAGGAATCTATTAAACGTTATTTTGATTTAGATATAAGTGAAAGTGTAATAACTCAAATTGCAGAAAACATCGGGAACAAAGTATATAAAAATGATATCGAAAAGGCCGAAAATGTCCACGAAAACTTTGAACAATTAATACCAGATGTAAAGGAAAATGATAAAGAAAAATGTAACTTAAATATACTAGTTGATGGTTCAATGCTAAGCATAAAAACACAAGAAGGTCTTTGCTGGAAAGAAATGAAGCTAGGTATGGTATATAAGGATAACAATAAAATAAAGATGACAAACGGTAAAAATATTATAACAGAAAAAGATTATGTGGCTTATCTAGGTAGTCCTGATAAATTTAGACAGTTGTTATTAAATAGTGCTATTAAGAATGGATATGGCAGAACAGAAAATACTGTTTTTATAGCTGATGGAGCTAAGTGGTTATGGAACATTTGTGAAGATTTATTTCCTGATGCAATTCAAATATTAGATTATTATCATCTAAGTGAAAATGTTTATAAATATGCTAATTTATTATATCCTGATAAAGAAAAAGAAATGGTAAAATGGGCAGAAACAGTACTAAAGGACATCAAGGAAGGTAGAATAGATGATGTAATAGATAGCCTACCGGATATTAATTATAACAACAAAGATAGTAAGCAAGCCATCCCTAATCTAAAGGGATATTTACAAAATAATAGAAACCGAGTTAATTATAAGGAATATAAAAATAAAGGTTTTAGTATTGGCAGCGGTGCTGTAGAAAGTGGCAATAAAAAAGTAATACAACAAAGACTAAAACAATCTGGAATGCATTGGAGCCACAGTGGTGGTCAAAATATTGCTTCGCTCAGAGTTAAATATTGTAGTAATAAATGGGATGAAGTTGAGAATATCATTCATAATGCTGCATAACTAAAACCTTTACAACAAAATTTTAAAAAAATATAAGTCGGGGTATGAGAAAACTACCCTTCCAAACCTATATTTTACATTTATTTAAATATATGCATTAAATAATTTTGCTGTGTTTTTATTTTTATTGTATTAATTCTATTTTTTATTGTTATTTTCCACAGAAAAAAATCGCACCCGAATGTTTTTTACATTAGCTCAAATAACAAACACAAAACAGAAGAAATAAAAAGGTACGCAAATAAATAATGTAAGCACGAATACTGAATTTAAGCCTTATCAGAACTAATTCTTACTGTTCCAACAAGGCTATCAATTCTTTATGTTTTAATTTTCATACATAAATTAAAACATAAAGGTTATATATTATTAATTACCCTGTCCATGTGTTTACCCACTTGCTCAGCAACTTTATCAAGGTCTTTATTACCAGAAAGTGTTAAGGCCTTTCTGGGGTCTATTGCTGATACCGCAGTCTCTCCAAATTCTTTTTCATAAACTACAACATTACAAGGGAGTAATAAACCCAATTCATCTTCCAGTTGTAAAGCCTGATATGCAAAATCAGGATTACAAGCCCCTAAAATTATATATTTCTTAAATTCTTTATCTATTTTCTTTTTTAATGTTGCTTTTACATCAATCTCCGTCAAAACTCCAAATCCTTCTTTCTTTAATTCTTCTTTTACTCTTTCAACCACTTCTTCATAAGACATATTCACTATTTTTTTTATGCTATAATTACTCATATTCAACCTCTTTCTAATATATTTTTTGATTCACTATAACCTCTTTTAAGCAATATAATTACTTTTACTCTTAAATGGCACACTTAAAAGCTTTATTTCAAATAGTATTTTGTTAGCCAAAAAAGTATGTGCTTCTTTTTACTTCAATTCATTATGAATTTTATCTAATTCTTCTTTATTAATTTCGCCTCTAGCATATCTTTCGCGGGCTATATTAATAGCGTTATCTTCATTATTATTCCTACTATTAATGCTACCATTATTATTATTAGAAATAACTCTGACTAGAT
>JBDNGI010000550.1:0-2888 GCA_041689345.1 Halanaerobiales bacterium | reverse complement strand
TCGCCAAACCCAGTCGCAACTATAACATTGCCTCTTCCTCCCATCAGTTAGAGATAGAAAGGGTCATAGAATATATTAAAAATAACATTGACAAAAAAATAAGATTAGAACAGTTGGCTAAAATAACAAACCTCAGTCCTAATCATTTTCATAAAATATTTACAGAAAGCCTTGGTATTACTGTTAATAAATTTATAACCGAACTTAGGTTAAAGAAGGCTAAAAAATTACTTCTTACATCGACTCTTAACATCACTGAAATCGCAGCAAAATGTGGATATAATAATATCTCCTATTTTAGCATAGTCTTCAAGAAACACTTTAACATTTCACCCCTTGACTTCAGGAAAAAGCATAGTTATCTGTAAACCTAACTAGCTTATTCTTCCTGCTGAGCCTTTTGCAAAAATTTCTTTCGAGCAAAGTCACTAACCCCTTTTGCTGCATCAGCTGCTTTATTCCAATCTTTCTTTTTCTCATAATAATGCATCTCTTTATATTCCTCTGGATCGTCTGCTAAATCACCACTATTTGTTATTGATGGGGTAGCTATAGATACTTTATCAAAAACCCTTTTAATTTCAACAGATTCACAATTTGGACATACTACTTCCTTTTGTTCAGCCTCTTTAAAAGATAAAAATAGTTCTTCAAATACCTCTTCACATTCCTGACAGCGATATTTATAAACTGGCATATTCCCACCTCCATTTCTATATACTTTTTATTATGTTCATAATATCACTCTATTACTTGTTAATGTCAACTTATTATTATTCTACAGTAAAAATTAACAAATGAAAAGGATATTTTTAAAAATAAACCCACTCTTCATGGAGAGCAGGCTTTAAAAACATGAAACTTCTCAATCAATTAATGTCAAGATAAAGTAATTATAAACCCATCCGTTCAAACTGAATCTCAGGTGCATCATATTTCTTCAGTAGTTCCTTCATCTTTTCTGCAAGATCTTCCTCCAATTGGTCATCTCGTATAGGTTTTGTCTGCCCAGGGTCATTTTCTATATCATAAATCAGATTAAAATCAGGTGCATTATGATGATAGTTAGACTTTGATTTAATACGGTAATGGGGTACATTATGACAGTGCTGCAAAAACACTCCCATTTCTGCCCCTTGCAATTTATCTCGCTGGATAAAATCAGAAAAACCCCTTGGCATAGCTGTATGATGATAGAGATATGAATCTTCTAAAGGTTGGCGACAATAACTATACTTTCCATCCACCAAATTAATATCTTTGGCAAAATAACCAAATAAAACAGCATCATGATGTTCAAGTTCTTCCGAATTTTCTTCTAATAAATGCTGAAGAGGTAATCCATGAACACCCTTTGGTAAAGTAGCATTATGGAATTCCATAATAGTAGGCATGATGTCCATAGTAGCAGTCATAGCTGTTATTCTTCCATTCTCACCTATCTTACTCTTATAGTTAAGATCAGACATTTCCGGTGTATAAATTATTAATGGAATATTAGCTAGTTCCTGATAATCAAACATATAATTTTTAGCCCAATAGCCATGTTCACCCAATAAATGTCCATGGTCAGTAGTCAAAATAACTACTGTATCTTCCCATACCCCAAGTTCATCCATCCTATCAAACATTTTACCAAGCCAATGATCCGCCATTGTTAATACCCCAGCATAACTCTTTCTTATATGTTCAATTGCTTCCATTCCTTCTTCTTCAGCTACTGGAGCATAATTAGGCCAATCAAAATGATAACTATTCTCCCACTTATCTTCATACATCTCACGATATTTTGCTGGACACATAAAAGGTTCATGTGGATCAAAAACCTCCAAATGCAGATGCCAGTTATCTTCTTGATAGTTATTTTCCAAAAAATCCATAGCACGCATAAAACAGCGAGGTGTTGGATAATCCTCATCTTTCTCACTATCCATATACTCACGATTAATCCAATCCTGTCTCCTATTTTTACCTCGATATTCAGGAATATCAGGATCATTGACCATTGGATGCCAGGCATCACCCTCCTGACCCCTTTCAAATTCCCAGGTATCAAACAAGGTATGATATGCCTCCCCACCACTATGAAAATAATGGTAATGGTCTGTTATCATATGAGAATATGTATCTTTTTGTTTCCTAAGTTCAACAGGTAAGCAGTCATCCCATGGTTCAATCGGACCCCAGGGTGTTTCTAGAAAATTCAATCTACCTGTCATCAACTCTCTTCGAGCCGGCATACAGGGCATTGATCCACAATAATGCTTGTCAAAAATAACACCTTTATCAGCCAACTTCTTAATATTTGGAGTATTAATCCAACTTTCCTGATTATAAGCTTGAAGATAATGCTTATTTAGAGAATCCATAATTATAAAAATAGTTTTCATGAATCTAACTCCTCCGTTTTTGAAGATTTATCCGATGAAACTAAGAACACACTTTATTTAGTACTAACTAGAATTATTAAATATCTACCATTATTTTATCATATTTAGATAACCATTACTAACATTATTGGTTTCAAATTTTCCTAGGATGAATATTTTTTTTAAAGTAATCAATATATAGCTAAGTATATAAAAGCGGGAAATATGTACTATTTCCCGCTAGACTATCAAATATAATATTTATCCGATAGCTAACTGCCGCTAAAACTCCCACTTCTACAAAGTGGGGGATAAGCGGCACTAACCTACTGCATTCGTTTTACTAAGTTTCAGTGGGAGACAACCTTAAACAGTTCTTGTATGATTTATTTAAATACGGAGTACCTGTGGTGCAAAAAACTCCCTCTGAAACTAAGAACACACTTTATTCAAAAACTAAATAATACCTTAACAATCTACCCATTAAGATAAATTTAATTGAATCTTCTCCACATCCGT
>JBDNGI010000549.1:0-4423 GCA_041689345.1 Halanaerobiales bacterium | reverse complement strand
TGATGAAACTAAAGATGCTTTTTCCTGGTTTAAAGCTCGTGTAGTTGAAAAAGGATTGCCTGGACTTCACCTACAGTTAGCTATGCGCGGTCAGGGAAATCTGAATTTAAGCGGTGTCGGCGCTACAGATTCAGCTACTGCAGTAGAGATTATTAATACAATTGGATTTGACAGTTTAAGCCATTACCAGTTTGTACACTTTGTTGATATTGACAGAGACTATAATGAAATAATGAATGGTGTAATAACGGAATGGGAACGTGTTGAAAACACATATAATATCCCCTATTTTCCACATATCAGCATAGGATGGGATAATAATCCAAGGTTCAAGGAGTTTCGTCCCGGGATCGTTAAAAATAATACCCCTAAAAACGTTAAAAAGGCATTAGAAAAAGCAAGAAAGTATACAGATGCACATGCAGAGCAGCAATCACTAGTTACCATAAACAGCTGGAATGAATGGACGGAAACTAGTTATTTGCAACCAGATGATCTATATGGTTATCTAGATGCTGTAAAAAAGGTCTTTGGTAGAGAGTAATTTTTAAAAATATTAAGTTAAAGGAGAATAAATAAATGTCTAATAAACCAAATGTATTACATTTTTTTGTTGATCAGCAGAGATTTGATACAATAGGGGCTTTGAATAATCCAATCATTAAGACCCCTAATCTTGATAGATTATATAAGTCTGGAGTAGCTTTTACTAATGCCTATTCTCCGTCACCTGTCTGTATTTCAGCTAGATGTTCAATGATTTATGGACAGTATCCAGTCAATACCGGATGTTATGCTAATACTGCCATGCCAACTGATGGTCGTCAGTCTTTTATGGGGGCATTAACAGATGCAGGCTATCGTACCCATGGTATTGGTAAATGTCATTTTACCCCTGATACCTATGCCCTACGGGGATTTCAGAGTCGTGCGAGACAAGAAGAAGGTGGGGCTATCGACCTTGATAAGAACCCTTATCTAAAAGAATTATATGATCGAGGCTATGAACATATAGGAGAGCCAAATGGTGTAAGAGGTGAAATGTATTATATTCCACAACCTTCCCAATTACCGGCTGAAGTACATCCCAGTCAGTGGATTGGTGACCGTTCAATAAATTTTATTGATGATCAATCTAATAAAGAACAACCCTGGTATTTATATTCCAGTTTTATTCACCCTCATCCACCCTTTACTCCACCAACACCCTGGCATAAACTGTATCGACCGGCCTTAATGCCTTTACCAAATGTACCAGAAGATGTAGAATCATTACAAACTTTTGTTAATCGATGTCAAAATCGCTATAAATACCGGGATCAGGGGCTTGATAAAAATTTATTGCGCTGTATTAAGGCATATTATTATGCCTGTATCTCTTTTGTTGATTATCAGATTGGCCGCATTCTTGATAAACTTGAGGATACAGGTCAACTGGAAAACACATTAATTATCTTTTCAGCTGATCATGGTGAACACCTGGGAGATTACAATTGTTTTGGTAAAAGAAGTATGCATGATTCCTGTGCACGGGTACCGATGATAGTAAGTATGCCTGGGCGATTTGAAGGAGGTAAGACCTGTGATACTGCAGTTAGTCTGGTAGATATTGCTCCTACAATTCTGGCAGTTGCCGATACTGAGATAACAACACATCAGTCGGATGGTGTTGATATGTATCAGATTCTGACCGGTCGTTCTGATAGAGAAATGGTTTATTCTCAATTTGCTTATGATCAGACTAATTTTGTTTATCAAGGAAGGAAGGTTCCTGAAAAATACCTTAATAATCCTGATTTATGGCGAGCAGCCTATTCAACTTATATGGTAGTAAGCAAAGAGTGGAAATATTTCTATAGTGCACCTGATAGTCAGGAATATTTATTTGATAAAATCACTGATCCACGTGAAACCCGTAATAAAGCCGGTGTACAGTTCTGTCAGGAAGAAAAAGAAAAGATGAAGATAGAACTATTTGAGGAGTTAAAGAAAAGTGGAGAGATAGCAGGAATTGATGATGATAACTGGAGGACATTTCCAGTAAAAGATCTTCCGTTTGATCCAGATAGCGGATTGTTGATACAGGATATGTATACACCTTGGTATGATACTGAAATTCCTAAAGTTTAAATATAGTAAACATAAATTTTAAAATATGTATAAGGATGGTGAATTTCTATGTCAAAACCAAATATTGTCTTTGTTTTTAGTGATCAACATCGGGTTCAGGCTACTGGATATAATGGAAATAAACAGGTAATAACACCTAACTTGGATTCTTTAAAAGAGGAAAGTATATCCTTTAGTAATGCGATTTCAGGTAGTCCGGTCTGTAGCCCTTATCGGGCCAGTTTGCTGACTGGACAGTATCCCTTAACACATGGGGTATTTGTTAATGATGTCTGTCTTAACCCGGATGTCGTTTCAATTGCTAAGGTTCTAAAGAAAGAGGGTTATCAGACAGCATATATCGGGAAGTGGCACCTGGATGGTCATGGCAGAAAGAGTTTTATCCCCCGGGAAAGGAGACAGGGGTTTGATTATTGGCAGGTGCTGGAATGTACCCATGATTATAATAATTCTATTTATTATGAAGATACACCAGATAAGAAGAAATGGGATAGTTATGATGCTGAGGCTCAGACCCGTTCTGCTCAGAAGTACATCTGTAATCGCAAACAGGATCAACCATTTGTATTATTTTTATCCTGGGGGCCACCACATGCACCATACCGTACTGCACCTGAGGAGTTTCAAGAGATGTATGATTCTTCTCAAATTAAATTAAGGCCTAATGTACCAGAAGATAAAGATATTATTGTAAACCCTTTTGAAGATACTGTAGATATTAGTCAAGTGAAGAATGATATTGCTGGTTATTATGCCCATATCTCAGCCCTGGATTCATATATAGGAGATCTATTATCTACACTTGAGGAAGAAAACATTAGTAAAAATACAATTTTTGTTTATACTTCTGACCATGGTGATATGCTGGGATCACAGGGCCGCTATAAAAAACAGGTTCCCTGGGATGAGTCTATTAAGGTTCCATTTTTGCTGAGATTCCCTCAAGTTTTAGGGAGTGAAGCAAAAGAAATTGAAGCTCCTATAAATGCACCGGATATTATGCCTACTTTACTTGGTTTATGTGATATTTCTATTCCTGAAACAGTTGAAGGGATTAGTTTTGCTCCATTTTTAAGAGGTGAAGAAAGCATAGAAAGAGAAGCAACTTTAATAGAATGTATTCATCCCTTTGGGCAGTGGCTGAAGACAAAAGAGGGAAAAGAGTATAGAGGGATTCGAACAAAAAGATATACTTATGCCAGAACCCTGGAAGGACCCTGGATTTTATATGATAATGAAGAAGATCCTTATCAGCTTGAAAATTTGTGTAATGATAAAGACTACAGGGAATTACAGAATAAACTGGACCGCCTATTAACAGATATGCTTAATGATCGGAATGATCAGTTCTTATCAGGTGAAAATTATATTGAGAAATGGGGTTATCCTATTGATGAAACTGGAACTGTACCCTATTAAAAGTTATATAAATTATAATAATACAACTATATATTTTTTATAACATCATAACAAAAAGTATAATTTGTTCTTGTAGCGTATTAAAGTGGTAGCCTTACTATTGCTATGATATAGGGTGCAGATGTTTTTATTATCATTGTAAATATTTGGGGCTTTATGATATAATATTTATGAAAGAATATAAATATGAAATTATGTAGTAAAAAGGGGATTGATTAATGTCAAATAAGTAAAACAAATACCTGTTTAGGTTACTATTAAAAATAATTTTTCAAGAATTGAAATTGGTTCTTTTGTTTCTTTTCTTAGAAATGTATGATATTATTTGTACACGTGTACAAATAATAAAAGGTAAGGGAGTGTTGAAAAAATTATGAAGAAGAAATCTAATATACTGTTGATAACAAGTGATCAACAGCACTGGAATACGATCGGATATTTCAATGATGAGATTGAAACACCTAATCTTGATAGATTAGTAAAAGAGGGAACAACATTTAATCGTGCATATTGTCCAAATCCCACTTGTACACCGACAAGGGCATCAATAATTACAGGAAAATATCCCAGTCAACATGGGGCCTATTCTTTAGGTACTAAATTATCTGAAGAAGAACATACCGTTGGTGAAGACTTTATGGATAATGGTTACAGAACTGCTCTGATTGGGAAGGCTCACTTTCAACCATTGAAATCTACAGAGGAATATGAATCACTAGAAGCCTACCCCATATTACCGAATCATAGCTGAGAAAGCCTCGCCTATGATAATGGGCGTGGATGAATCAGCTATTTTGATTTTTAGTCAAGCTGAAAATTAAAATTGTGTACAATAAACCCTTGAATATGAACATATGTTTATGATATAATATAT
>JBDNGI010000548.1:0-2301 GCA_041689345.1 Halanaerobiales bacterium | reverse complement strand
CTAATCTCTGCCAACTGATCATCTTCTAAACCTGATACATCATTATCATCCAAAAAGTATCTCCCAGAAGTGGGTTGATCAAGACAGCCCAGAAGATGCATCAGAGTGGATTTCCCAGAACCAGAAGGCCCCATTATAGCAACCATTTCTCCATCTTTTATCTCAAAGGATACCCCTTTTAAGGCCTCAACCTGAATCTCTCCAGTCTGGTATATTTTCTGTAAACTTTCAATTCTGATCATTAGCGCCGGCCTCCTTCCATAAAGACTCTTCCAGGTATACCACCCTGACTATTCTGCTGACCATATCCAGGAACCTGTTGATAGGTGTTCAGCAATATATTATCCCCTTTTTCCAATCCAGATTCTATAACTATATTTAAACCATCACTTAAACCCGTTTCAACAGGTACCCGTTCTGTTTTCCCGTCAATAACCTTAATCACCGAATCCCTACCATTAATACTAACAATAGCTGTAATAGGCAGTACTACTCTGTCTTGAACCTGACCAATTATGATATCAAGGGATGCAGAAACACCCAATTTAATAGGCTGATCTGTTTTATCGATTAAAATTTTGACTGGTAAAATTACTACTGAATTACTATTGTCGGCCTCATTACCTAATTCATTAACTTCTCCACCAAGTTCAGTTCCCGGAAGAGATGGTAATGTAAGGATTACTTCCTGACCTAATGCGATAGTAGGAATATCACTTTCATCAATATTTACTTCTACCTGCAGTCTGCTAATATCTTTAATTGTAGCAGCACTACCACTTGTATAATAACTGCCTTTTTCAATATATATATCAGTCACAATACCAGAAAATGGTGCTTTCAACTTAAGGTTTTCTAAGTTATCTTTTGATAATTCAAGATTTAACCTTGCCTCTTCAATTTCATTCTTAGAACCATTAATAGCTGCCCGATTATAGGCATTTTGTCGTTGAATATAATTTAGTCGTGCTGCTGTCTCATCCAGTTCCATTAAAAGCTGTCCTTCTTCTACCCTGTCACCTTCATTAATATAAATATCCTTAACTTTTACACTACCACTTGAGGCTGGGAAAGTCAGGTCTTCAGTATTAATTGGTTCGATAAATCCCTCTACAGAAATTGTCTTCCTAAGACTACCCTTTTCAACTGTCATAATCATCCGTGGATTTATTTCTTTTTGACTAGTTGTCTCATTTTTAGCATTATAGTTATAATACACTATTCCTGCAGCAATAACTATTATAAACACTAATAATATCTTCCAATACTTTTTAATCATCTTCTAAAAACCCCCTATAATTTCGGCAATATCCTCTGTATCAATGAATATGATAAACTCCAGTCTATCAATGAAAAGCTGATCTTCTAGTGATTGTAGATTAATTTCAGCCTCTTCAGCTGAGATCCAGTAGTCCTGGAATTCTAGGTAATCTATTAAACCAACTGCCAATTGTTTTTCAGCTACCTCCAGTTCATATTGACTCCTTGCTAAACTTAATTCCTCTTTCTTAAGAGCCATTTGAGATAACTCAATATTATCTATATGTTGTTTAAGTTCCTGATTAAGTTTATTATATAAGTCATTATAAGCACTTATATTATCTTGTATTTCCACTTCTTTATCTTCTAAACTCATCTTATGCTGACCACCATCATATAATTGATATGATAGACCTACACCCAGGGTTAAATTATCACTTTCAGTATTATAAGTACCTGTTAAATTAATGCTCGGATCGTCTTTTTTCTCAGACCATTCTAATTCCTTTCTTAAAACCGCTCTATTAAGAATATTTGCCTGAAGACTACTATTATTATCTTCCACCAGCTTCATAAGATTAGAGATAGTACTAATTTGATATTCTGTAGAATATTGCTGGGCTTTTTCCCGAAGTTCAGCAATATATTGATTATTATCTGTTATAACCAGCTCTTCACTAACTGGAATACCTAATTCAATAGCCAAATTATAATAAATATCTTCCAGCTTTCTTTTTGATTCCTCTAGAGAGTAGCGAGCATTTTCCAGGCTTAACTTAGCTGTTAGAATATCATTTTCCCCTGCATCACCGAGCTGCTGCCTTTCTAAAACTATTGCTAAATTATCTTCGGCTTTACTACGACTTTCAATAAATATATCCTGTCTAGCAGTCATTCTAGCTATGTTTAGATAAATTTCTAACCAGGACAGGATACTATCTACTTTCTGTTCAGTTAAACTTTTATTGGCCTTTAATAGTTCTTGATCTGTTCTATAATATTCCTCTTTCAATTTTGTCGGTAGTTGAGGATAAATAGGTT
>JBDNGI010000547.1:0-7410 GCA_041689345.1 Halanaerobiales bacterium | reverse complement strand
TTATGATATTTTCTTCTGCTTTAAAAGTGGACTTATCAGGCATTTTTACAATAATCTTTCCTCCCGATAATCCCTTTCCAATATAATCATTTGAATCACCTTCAAGGGTTAATGTCATTCCAGCTGGTATATAAGCACCAAAGCTTTGACCGGCAGAACCTTTAAAATTAAGTCTAATTGTGTCTTCCGCTAAACCTTTAGAACCATACTTTTTGCTAATTTCATTTCCAATAATAGTACCAACTACACGATCTACATTCTTTATCCTAAAATTCCCAGTAACCCTTTGGCCGTTTTGCAGAGCTGGTTTAACAATCTTAAGCAGTTCTCGTATATCCATAGTTTTGTCTATACCGTGGTCCTGTTTGATCTGACAATAGGTACCAATCTCTGAGGATATTTCAGGTTTAAAGAGAATATTTGAATAATCAAGTCCTTTAGTTTTCCAGTGTTCACTTTCCTTATCTTTCTTTAACCTATCTACACAACCAATCATTTCATCTATTGATCTTAACCCAAGTCTGGCCATCTCTTCTCGCATATTTTGAGCAATAAACCTCATAAAATTAACAACATATTCAGGCTTTCCGCTAAATTTTTTTCTTAATTCAGGGTTCTGAGTTGCAACCCCTACCGGGCAGGTATCAAGATTACAGACTCTCATCATTATACAACCTAATGTTACAAGTGGGGCTGTTGCAAAACCATATTCTTCAGCACCCAATAAAGCAGCTACTGCCAAATCTTTACCTGTCATAATTTTACCGTCAGTCTCTAATCTTACACGACTGCGTAAATTATTTAATACAAGGGTTTGATGGGTTTCTGCCAGTCCTAATTCCCAGGGTAGTCCAGCATGTCTAATACTAGTTCTTGGAGAGGCACCGGTCCCACCATCATATCCACTAATTAAGATTACATCAGCCTTACCTTTGGCTACTCCAGCAGCAATAGTACCGACACCAACTTCTGATACCAATTTTACATTAATTCTGGCTTCACGATTAGCATTTTTTAAATCATGAATTAATTCAGATAGATCCTCAATAGAATATATATCATGATGTGGTGGTGGTGAAATTAATCCTACACCTGGTGTTGTTCTCCTAACTTCAGCAATCCAGGGATAAACCTTCTTTCCAGGAAGTTGACCACCTTCTCCAGGTTTTGCACCCTGAGCCATCTTAAGCTGTATCTCCTGAGCATTTGCTAGATAATTAGATGTAACACCAAATCTTCCAGATGCCACCTGCTTAATAGCACTACACTTTGAGTCACCGTTTTCATCTGGTATAAAACGTGCTGGGTCCTCGCCACCTTCACCGGTATTACTCTTACCACCAATACGGTTCATTGCAATAGCTAATGCTTCATGGGCCTCTTTACTAATAGAACCATAAGACATGGCCCCAGTCTTAAATCTTTTACATATTAAGTCAACCGACTCGACTTCATCTAGTGGTATTGGTTCATCTAAATAATTCAAGCTCAGCTGTCCACGTATAGTAGTCATTCCTTCCGACTGATCATTTATTAAAGAAGCATATTCCTTAAATAAATGATAATCCCCTTCACGACAAGCCCTTTGCAATAAATATATACTCTTAGGATTATAAAGATGTTCTTCACCATCTTTTCTCCAATTAAAAGTACTACCAGAATCCAAGGAATCATTATCACTATTACCCTCAATTGAATGATAGGCATCATTATGTCTCATAACTGACTCTTTAGCAATTCCCTCAAGGCCAATTCCACCTATTCTGGATGGTGTTCTACTAAAGTATTTATCTATAACATATTGATTAATACCAATAGCTTCAAAGATCTGTGCACCTCGATAACTTTGAATTGTTGAGATACCCATCTTAGCCATAACCTTTACTATACCTTTTGTAGCAGCCTTTAAATATTTTGCCAGAGCTTTATCTTTACTTATACCTGTTAGTAACTCTTGATTAATCAAATCTTCTACAGATTCAAAGGCCAAATATGGATTAAGAGCATCTACGCCATATCCAAGTAATACACTAAAATGATGTACTTCTCGAGGTTCTCCAGATTCAAGAATAATACTAACAGAAGTTCTTCTACCTGTTCTTATTAAGTGATGATGTAAACCTGCTACAGCTAGTAATGCTGGTATAGGGGCATTTGATTCCTCTATATCCCTATCTGACAAAATAAGTATATTAACACCTTTGTCAATTAATTTATCAGCATCTGCAAATAAATCTTCCATTGCTTTTTCAAGGTCACTACCCTGATCTGCTGGATTAAATAAAATAGATAATTTAGCTGTTTTAAAACCTTCTCGATAAACATTCATTAACTTAGTTAATTGTGAATTAGTAAGTATTGGAGAATTTAAACTTATCTGCCGACAACTTTCAGGTAATGGATTAATTAAATTTCCCTCAGAACCAATATTAGTTCTAGTTGCTGTAATTATTTCCTCTCTAATGGAATCAATAGGGGGATTTGTAACCTGTGCAAATAATTGTTTAAAATAATTATATAATAGCTGAGATTTATCTGATAAAACAGCTAATGAAGAATCAATACCCATAGCTCCTATAGGATCAACACCATTTTTAGCCATAGGAATCAAGACTTTTCGTAAGTCTTCATAAGTGTATCCAAAGGCTTTTTGTAGTTTGATAACCGTCTTATGATCTAGTTCTGGAATATCAGATGATTTATTCTTAGATGAATCAACTATATCCTCTAATTTAATATGATGTTTTTCTAGCCACTTTTGATATGGATATTCTCCTGCTATTCCACTTTTAAGTTCCTCATCATTAACTATCATTCCTTTTTCTGTATCAATTAGTAGCATCTTTCCAGGTTGTAATCGTTGTTTGCTTACAATTTTATCTTCAGGTAGATCAAGTACCCCAACTTCAGATGCAAGAACAACCATATCATCTTCTGTTACATAATATCTAGATGGTCTCAATCCATTTCTATCTAGAACAGCTCCAACCTGAATACCATCTGTAAATGCCATAGCTGCCGGACCATCCCATGGTTCCATTAAACAACTATGATATTCATAAAAGGATTTTTTCTTTTTATCCATCTGTTGATGCTTATCCCATGGTTCTGGAATCATCATCATAACAGCATGCGGCAGCGATCTTCCAGATAAGGTCAAAAACTCTAGTACATTATCAAACATCGCCGAATCACTACCATCTGGATTTATAATAGGATATATCGAATTTAAATCTTTAGCAAATATATCTGTTTCAATCAAAGATTGACGAGCACGCATCCAGTTCTCATTACCCCTCATAGTGTTAATTTCTCCATTATGAATTATATACCGATATGGATGGGCCCTTTCCCAACTTGGGAAAGTATTAGTACTAAATCTAGAATGTACTAAGGCAATAGCAGTCTCCAGATTATTATCATTTAAATCAGGAAAAAAACCTTCAAGTTGTTCAGGCATTAACATACCTTTATAGACAATAGTTCTATGAGAAAGACTTGCCAAATATAACTTGCTTCTAAATGAAGAATTACGAATTGTATTTTCAGCTCGTTTACCAATGACATATAATTTCCTCTCAAAATCCATATCATCTGCTATCTTTTTATCTCTTCTTATAAATACCTGACACATATATGGCATACAATTACGCGCAGTATCCCCTATTTGATTATCATTTATAGGTAGATTACGCCATCCTAATAGTGTTTGACCTTCTTCCTTTACAATATTTTCAAATAGTTGTTGGCATTTTTTACGATCAGATTCATCCTGAGGCAAAAAGACCATACCAACACCATATTGTCCCCGTTCAGGGAGAGAAAAACCTAATTTAACTGCCTCTTTTTCAAAAAATTTATGTGGTAACTGTATTAAAATTCCTGCACCATCACCAGTATTAGATTCACTACCAGTTGCACCCCTATGTGCAAGGTTAACCAATATCTCTAAAGCTTGGTGAACGGTCTGATGAGATTTTTTCCCTTTAATATTAGCAACAAAACCCATTCCACATGCATCATGTTCAAACTGTGGATCATAAAGCCCCTGTTTTTCTGGTATTTTATTAAACATACTACATCCTTCCTTCTCATACTATATTCCCAGATTAATTTATTTTAAATTACACAATTTCTAAGTATTATTTAGTATAGAATCAAATTATACGAATGTAAACTATTATTTCATTAATATCCCTGTATACACGGATACTTTTTGCCAAATGATTAATTTTTAGAATAAAAATAGTATTAATCCACGTATACAAGTATAATCTTCCATAGTTCACTTACTTTAAAGATAAATATATATTAATATTAAAATATATATTTCGTATAGTGATTTTTTTATATATTATTTAAATATAAGAAATGAATCTATCCAAAATGAGAAAGCTAATTTAAGTTCAAAAATAATAGAGACATATAAACTCAAGCAAGAGTTTCAAGCAGCTTTTAAAATCATTAAAAATAAGAGGGGATTAAATTGAAAAAATCTAACAATGTGAAATCAGTGTTAAAAGCTTTAAATTTATTTAATGTACTAGTTACTAATGGAGAACCTATGTCACTAAGTTCCTTAAGCAACAAAACAAATATAAATATAAGTACAGCTTATAGATTACTCAATACAATGGTCAGTATAGGTTATATCAAACATGATGATCAAGACCATTATTATATTGGAAACTTTGCATATAAAATAGCCGATTTAATACAAGACTCTTTTAATTTGAAGGAATTTATTTTCCCCTATCTTGAAGATATAGTAAACATTTGTAATGAAACAGCTAACTTCTCAATAATGCAAAATTTTCAAGTCTTATATGTAGACCAGGTAGAGTCAACTCATATGTTAAAAATAATTGTAAAACCAAAAGATACAATACCAGCCTATTGTACAGCTTCTGGAAAAGTCTTACTCGCTTATTTAAATAAACTAAGACTACAAAAATATCTTGAAAAAACTGAGCTTATTCATTATAGTAAGAATACTATTACAGAACCGGCTATATTAATACAAGTTCTTAAAAAAATAAAAGAACAAGAATATGCTCTTGAAATTGAAGAATATGAAGAGGATGTTATCAGCGTTGCAGCTCCTATTCTAGATAAAAATAAAAAACTACAGGGAGCCATAAGTGTTTCTGGTCCCTGTAGTCGAATTAACTCTTTATTATTAAAAGATAAACTAATACCACTAGTCAATACTACAGCGAAAGAGATTTCGTCAAACTTATTAAAAGGAAATTAAATATCATAAAATAATATTCCTTATGACTCCTGTTCATGATCAAACACTGATAAAATGCTTTTCCATGCAGCATATATATGTTTCTTGGCAAGTTCCTGTGCAAGTTCAGGATTACCATCAGAAATAGCTTTAGCTAATTCCTTATGTTCTTTTAAAAAATCTTTCATACGTCCTTGCTGTGCTAAACTGCTTAATCTAAATCTAGTAGCCTGTTCAAATAAAGTATCTAGAAATTTGTCAAGCCACTTATTATTTGAGGCCTTTTTAATAATTTGATGAAAGGCTATATCTACATTAACACAACCTTTTTGATCATTTTCTATAATACATTTTTCTATTTTTTCAGTGTAATCTTCTAACTTATCAATCTGTTCCTTTGTAATATTCTTGGCAGCTAAATAAGCGGCTAAACCTTCTAACTCCATTCTCAACTGAAAAATATCATCAATTTCCTTCTTTGTTTCAACCCCTGCTACAAACACACCATGCTGAGGTATTATATTAATTAATTCCTCTAATTCCAGCATCCTGAAGGCTTCACGCACAGGTGTACGACTTACATTGAGTTGTTCGGCAATTTCTACTTCAGTTATTCTTTCTCCAGTCACCATCTCTCCTTTTAATATGGCTCCCCTTAAAAGCCTGTAAACCTGTTTCCATAATGGTTCATAACTATAAGAATCTATAGTAGCTAATTTGTGATTTCCCATCTCTTAACACTTCCTTTAATAATAAAGTGAGTTCTTAGTTTCAGAAGGAGTTTCCACTGAGACTAGATTAAAATATTAAACAACTTCTTATTTGTTTAATATTTCTTTTGCTTGATTATCAAGTATTTCTGTCATATATTTAATACCTGTTTCCCTTTCTACTTCTTTATTAGCAGCCATTAAATCCGATTGAGATAATTCACTAATTTTAAATTTCCGTGCACCTGCCATAAATTGTTTTAAACCAGCAGAAAGTTTATCAGCTAAATTATATAAAGCAATAGCTCAATATGGTATGTTATTCATTTCATCTTTACCTACAATATCTTCTATATCATACCAGCTAGCAAATATACTTTCTGGAGTATCTCCAATTTCCCGAACTGTTTTTGGTAAGCTATCCCAATTACCATTTAACTTTTCTCTTCTATCAGGATGAAAAACGCCTTCAATATTTGAACCGAGGAAACCTGGTATCATAGGCGCCCTTCCCATACAGATTAACTTAACATATGGAGAACCCAAAGCTAGAGCCTTAAATAAATGATCTTCTCTAGCAAAACCACCAGCAAAAGATAAATCTGGTACATCTATTCCTTGTTCAGCTAATATATCAGCATATTCAACAGCCTTACTATGCAATTGTAATGAAGGGACTCCCCAACTTTCCATCATATTCCAGGGGCTCATACCTGTACCCCCACCTGCACCATCAATCGTCAGCAAATCTAACTCAGCATCTGCAGCAAAACGAAGCGACATAGCTAGAGCTCTCATACCGTATGCGCCAGTTTTTAGGGATATCCGTTTATAACCTAAGCCCCGTAAATACTCCACCTGATCCATAAACGCGTTTCTTAATTCATCTGTACTAGTAATATCTGTACTGCCAAGACGACTATGTCTAGCAAAACTTTTAATAGCACCAGATTTATATGCTTTTTGTACTGATTCTTTCATTGGATCTGGATCAACAACATAACCTCTTTTAGCTAGGAACTGAGCGTATTCCAGGCTTTCAACCTGAATCTCCCCTCCAATATCTTTAGCACCTTGTCCCCACTTCAATTCAATTATTACATCATCACCATATTTATCAATAACATATTCAGCAACACCATTTCTAGTATCTTCAACATTTAACTGAACAAAAATAGCTCCATAACCATCACGAGTATATCTTAGATATTTTTCGATACGTCGATCTAATTCCGGTGCTTTAGAAGTCTTGCCATCTTTTATTACTGACTCTTTATCAACACCAACTACATTTTCTCCGATTACTATTGGAAATCCTGCAAGTGCTGCCCCAACTGCAAATGAATCCCAATATTTAGCTGCAATAAAGGTTGAACCCAAAGCACCAGTCATAATTGGCACCTTACATTTTGTCTTCACTTCATTTCCAAAGCTAGTCTCAACATCAACATTAGGGAAAATACAGTC
>JBDNGI010000546.1:0-4784 GCA_041689345.1 Halanaerobiales bacterium | reverse complement strand
TATAGAACTTGCCAAAGAAATGAATGAAGCACATAAACGTGGCGAAGAAACAGGTCTTAATGATGATGAAGTTGACTTCTACGATGCATTGGCTGATAATGAATCAGCCCAAGAGGTACTAGGAGACGATATTTTAAAACAAATAGCAATAGACTTAACAGACTCTATTAAGAGAAGCATGAGTGTTGATTGGAATTTGCGGGATGCTGTTAGGGCTAAAATGCGAATGACTATCAGAAGACTACTTAAAAAATATGGTTATCCACCAGATCAACAACCCCATGCTATAGATATAGTAATGAAACAGGCAGAGCTTATGTGTTCAACTGGAATCAATTATTATATAAAGGGAGAAAGAAGCTATGATGTAGCTGCTGATGGGAAGTGGGATTTTGAGTAGATGATAAATTGATTAAAAATTAGAAGTAAGCGAACAATTATTATTCTATTATAAAGTATAATTAAAGGAATGAGTACATGTTCGATTTACTTAGGGAGATAAGGGAATTAAAAAACCAATTATGCTATTCCAAAAATATGGGTTTCTTTTTTGGAGCTGGAACTTCTTGTGCTCTTGGTTTGGTCTTAACAGTAGAATTAAAAGTTCTCATATTTGGGAACTTTCTGAAGATCTACCGATAATTATTGAAGTTGTAGATAAAGCAGAAAAAATAGATGAAATAATTCCAGTTGTTGAAAAAATGGCAAATGAGGGATTAGTTACAGTAGAAGAGGTAGAAATTATTACTTATAAAGCTGAAAAGTAAGTATTTTAAATTGAGAGCGTGATCATATATGATCAATATTATAATAACTGGTTTTGGTGGGGCACTTTGGTTCGGTTCTTATATAAAAGAGATTTATTAGATACTATAATAATTGTTCAAAAAAATATATAAAAATCCTCCACAAAAAATAATTGGAAAATTAACTAAAATCTTTGATTGTTTAGATAAAGTATGATAAGATATCATCAAACGTGTTAACAACGTACACACTAAACAATAAGTGCGGACGTTTTTAACAAAGAGGTGCTGTGAGATGAATAAAGAGAAATATAATCAGATTAAAAGGATATTTGAGGAAAATAAAGGATATGCCAGAACTCAGGATATTATTGATGCTGGAATTCATACCTCTTATCTCTATCAATTACTTGAGGATGAAGTTATTAGCAAGATTAAACGTGGCTTGTATCATTGGGATGATAATAATGTTAGTGCTAACGAAGAATTAATTTCTGTAAGCAAAATAGTACCTAAAGGTGTATTTTGTCTTCTTTCTGCACTTTCGTATTATGAAGTAACGACAATAAGTCCCTGGCAGTATTATATTGCTATTTTTAGAGATGATCGCAAACCTGTATTGCCTGATTACCCTCCTATTAATATCTTTCATTTTTCAAAAGAGCAATATGAAATTGGAATCCAGGAGATCAAAATAGATAATCATAAAATCAAGATTTATGATATAGAAAAAACAATTTGTGATTGTTTAAGATATAGAAATGAAATAGGTATGGATGTAGTTAAAGAATCATTAAATGAATATGTTAAAAGACGGGATAGAAATATTGATAAACTGTTAAGATATGCTGACATCACCGGTATTTATAATTTGCTTAATAAATACCTGGAGGTCTTACTATGAGTGATAATATTAAGAATATGGCAGCTTCGGTAAGAGCCAGGTTAAAAAACATTGCTAAAGAAGAAAACATAAACTTTAACCAGATATTATTACTTTATTTTCAGGAACGGTTGTTATATAGAATGTCAATATCCAGTTATAAAAATAAATTCTTTTTAAAAGGGGGACTTTTAATATTATCTTTGACTGAATTTAAAACCCGTCCTACCAAAGATATGGATTTTTTAGCTTGTGGTGTATCAAATGATCTTGAAGATATTGAAGATCTTTTTCGAAAAGTTTGTGATATTAAAGTTAATGATGGTGTTATTTTTGCTTCTGATACAATAGCAGCTGAAAGAATAACGGAGGGAGCAGAATATCAAGGTATAAGAATTAAAGTAAAAAGTTTTTTAGGTAATGCCAGGAGAATGTTGCAATTAGATATAGGTTTTAGTGATATTATTGTTCCAAAACCACAAACAATGCATTATCCAGTTTTTCTGGATGATCAGAAAAGACCTAAGATAAAAACATATTCACTTGAATCGGTGATAGCAGAAAAATTTGAAGCTATGTTAAGACTTTCAACAATCAATAGTAGAATGAAGGATTTTTATGATATATTTATTATTTCGGATATTAAGGATTTTGATGGTAGAGTGCTACAGGAAGCCATTTTTAGTACACTTCAGAAAAGAGGAACTCCTTTAGAAGCTAATCCAGCAGTATTCACCAAGAAATTTATTGATGATGAAATAAGATTAAGAAGGTGGGAAGGATATCTGAAAAGGATTGGAAAAGATGTAATTGAGTTTCCCAGGGTAATGGAAAGAATAAATACTTTTTTACATCCTATATACACTTCAATTATAAGAGAAGAAGAATTTTTTAAAATGTGGAATCATCAAAAAAATTGTTGGAATAAAAGAAGCCTGTAGTAATAATTGAATTGGTTACTACAGGCTTTAATATTTATTTTAAATTTGTTTTTTACAACTATTCCATACATAGGACCCAGTATTCTTTTCCTATTTCAATTAGACGGCCGTTCTTTAAAGATTCTCCAGAGTTAATGCTCTTTAATAGGCCATTATAGTATAAACCGTGATATTTAGAATACTGCGGTAATGTCCTGATAATTATGGGTTCTTCAAAACTGAATATATTTTCGTATTGTTGTGCGACTCCCAATGGTGCCGGAAAAACAACAACTATCCGCCTGTTACTGGGTATGGTTAGCCCCACAGCAGGTGCAGCCTATTTAAGCGGGGAAAGAGTTAGTCCGGGAAAAAACAATTTATGGAAAAAGGTAGGTTATATAGTGGAAACACCATATTCTTATCCTGATCTTACAGTCAAAGAGAACCTGGAAATAACTCGCCGTTTACGGCAGTTATCAAATGAAAGGCCAATAGTTGATATTATTGAGAGATTAAATTTGAGTTCTTATCTAGATATGAAAGCTAAAAATTTGTCTACCGGTAATGCTCAGCGGCTGGGACTGGCCAGGGCCGTACTGCACAACCCGGAGATATTGTTACTGGATGAACCAACTAATGGACTTGATCCGGCCGGTATTGTTCAAATACGCGAATTATTAGTTGATTTGTCTTCAAAAGAGGGAGTAACTATTTTTATTTCCAGTCATATTTTAAGTGAAATATCCAGACTGGTTACTCGGATAGGAATTATTCATCAGGGACAACTTATTCAGGAAGTTGACAGAAAACAACTGGAAGAGTTGAGGCAAAAACATCTGCTGCTAAATGCCCGGCAAAAAGAGCAGGCAAAGCAGGAACTAACTCAGTCCGGATTTTCAGTATCTGAAAATAAAGAAGGAAATCTGGAAATAAGGGATAAACAGGCTATCAAGCATCCTGACCGGATAGCAACTAAATTGGTAAAAGCAGGCTGTCCTCCAACACTTCTACAGGTTGAAGAAGAGGATCTGGAATCATATTTCTTGAGATTAATTGGAATGACAGGAGGGGATATAAAGTGAAAAAATTAGGAGCAGCCATCTGGGCAGAATCTCTGAAAATTTACCGTGCAAAAATATTCTGGATAACTATACTGGCCTTTTCTTTTATTACTATTGTTCTGGCTTTAATGATGTATGTACTAAAAAATCCTGAATTGGTCCGTAATACAGGTGGGCGCCAAGGCTCAAATTATAGGTGAAGCCAACTGGTCTTCATATTTTGAGATACTGGCCCAGGTTATTGCTATTGGGGGGTTAGTAGGATTTGGTTTTATTGCCAGCTGGATTTTTGGTCGTGAGTTTTCTGATCATACTGCAAAAGATTTATTTGCCTTACCTGTTTCAAGATCTTTAATCGTTCTGTCCAAATTTGTTGTAATGTTTCTCTGGGGTATATTACTCTCTGTAATAGTGTTGGCAGTAGGTTTGATAGCAGGAAAGATTGTTAACATATCAGGCTGGTCTGTTCAAGTGGTTATTGGAGGATTGAATTTACTGGTTATCACATCTATATTAACTATTGTATTATCTATCCCGGTAGCCTTTTTTGCCAGTTATGGTCAAGGCTTCTTACCTCCAATGGGTTATGTGATTTTTACAATTGTTATTTCCCAATTTGCTGCTGCCTTTGGACATGGTGCATATTTTCCCTGGGCAATTCCTGCCCTATATAGCGGGGCTGCCGGTCCTGAGCAGGCTCAATTAGGAACTGTAAATTTTATAATAGTTTTTATAACCGGAATCATTGGCCTGATTGTTACTTTATTATGGTGGCGTTTTGCTGATCAGAGCTAAAGAAGGATAATGTTGTAATAATTTATGTTGTATTTTAAAGTCTTTTACAACAAATTGAGGTGATACCTATGAGTAGTTTTAAAAAAAATATCCTGAAGAAGTTATTTGCCAGTCATGGTTTTCAAATCAAGGACCTTACAAAAGTAAAGACAGGCAAGTTCAATCAAACATATATTGGAGAGGTTTCGAATAATAGTAATGAGATAGAGCTTAATGATGAAAGAGTAGTTTTGAGGATAGCTCCTCCCCGTGATGCTGGTTTTGTATTCTATGAAGAAAATATGATGGCCCGGGAACCTGTAATCCACCAGACAGTAAGAAATAATACTGAGATACCAATACCTGAGATTTATTGTTATAATAATGACCATGACCT
>JBDNGI010000545.1:0-4771 GCA_041689345.1 Halanaerobiales bacterium | reverse complement strand
ATCAGGTTATTTTCAGGATGTTAGTATTTCTTTTGAATCATATCAAGGTGGTTTAAAGGCTATTTTTGAACTTGTTGAATACCCTATTGTCAAAGATATTATAATTGAGGGTAACCAAACACATCCTGATGAGAAGTTTTTATCTATATTGGATATTGAAAAAGGCAAGGTATTAAATCATAGTAAATTAGTAGAAAGTAGAAAAAATATTGATAGATTATATCAGGATAGTGGCTATATTTTAGCTGGGTTTAAAGATATTAATATATCTGATGAAGGGATACTTAAATTAGAGTTTAATGAAGGATATATTAACGATATTATTATTAAAGGTAACGAAAAGACAAAAGACTTTGTTATTTTGCGAGAATTGGAATTTGCTGAAGGTGATATTCTAAATCTAAAGAAAATGCAAAAATCATTTCAAAAATTAGTTAATTTAAATTTATTTAAAGATTTCAACCCACAGCTTGAACGTGTACAAGATAAAGATAATACTGCTAATATTGTTATAGAGGTTACAGAAGCAAAGACAGGTAATTTAGGTGCTGGGGTAACTTATAGCTCTAAAGATGGTTGGTTAGGATTTGTAAATGTTCAGGAAAAGAACTTTATGGGAAATGGTCAAACCATTGGATTTGATTGGAAATTCGGTGGTGTAACTAATTACTCCCTTAATTTTTATGAGCCCTGGTTACTGGGTACAGAGACTTCTTTTGGTATAAATCTTTATGACAAGAGCTCTAATGGTACGGATTCAGATGATGGTGATTATCAAGAACATCGTCGTGGTGGTAATATTTCTTTAGGTCATAATTTAATTAATGAATGGAATGGTAAAATAAGATTTAAAGTAGAAGATTCAACTAGAAATTTGGTAGATGATAATGATGCTGATAATCCTAATATAAAAGATACAAAAGACGCAAGTATACGTAGTATGACTTTACAGGTAAATAGGAATACAAGTAACCATCCCTTTAACCCTACAAAGGGAGCAATAGATACCTTTTCTGTTGAATATGCCGGTCAGGCACTTGGAGGGAGCCATAATTTCACCAAGTATAATGCAGATCTCCGTAGATATTACCCAGGGTTTAAGAGTGGACATGCCTGGGGTCTAAGATTAAATGTAGGTACTGCTGAAGGTAATCTACCAGAGCTGGAAAAATATAGATTAGGTGGATCTGAAAGTCTTAGGGGTTATGATAATGGGACATTTTCAGGAGAGGATATGTTATTATTAAAAATGGAATATCGCTTCCCTATATCCGATAACTTTACTGGTGTTATTTTTACAGATACCGGGAACGCCTGGGATAAAAGTGATAAAATAGCTTTAGAAGACCTTCATTTCTCTTATGGCGCTGGCCTGAGAATGAATACCCCAATTGGTCAAATAAGATTAGATTATGGATTCAATGATCAAGGAGAAGGACAACCTCATTTCGGTATCGGACAGGCTTTCTAGTTATCTGAGGGGTTAAGTATTCGTAAAATGCCCACTATATTTGGCAAGAGGGGAGAATAAACATGAGAATATATAAGGCTAAATTTATTATGATAATTATTCTTGGAATGTTTCTATTTAGTGCTGGCCTGATTCTCTATTCATCGGAAACTATTGGGGCTGAGTCTCAGACTAAAGGACAGATTGCATATGTTGATCTTTGGGCAATATTTAATGTTCATCCGGAAAAGTCTATAGCTGAGAGTGAACTAAACCAGTTAGCTCAGTCAATGCAGATAGAACTGCAAGAAAAGGCCAAGGAACTTTCTAAGGATCAGCAACAGGATTTATTAAAAAAATACCAGAGTGAATTAAGTCAACATGAACAAGATCTAATACAAAATATTATAGAATCTATTAAAGAGGTTGTAGTTGAAGTTGCCATAGAAAAGGAAGTTAAAATGGTTCTTGACCAAAAGAATGTGATTTATGGTGGATATGATATGACAGGGGATGTTATAGATTTTATTGAAAAAAACAATATAGAAGCAAGTAATATACAGGAAAATACTATAGAAGATAGTGAAGAACAGGTGGGAGAGCTTTAGACTGATTATAATATTAAATTAGGAAGGGGTGTTGGAGAGATGTTGAAATGGATATTAAAATTCTTATTAACGGTACTTTTGCTATTAGGAATTGGGGGTTTGGGCTATTTATTTGTAATGTCTGAAGGTATTGCTCCTCCCAACACTCCCACTATAAGTATTCCATCACAGCTTAATGTAAGCGATGATTTTAATAGAAAAGAAGAGGTTAAACATTTACTTGGACAAAAGAGGATAGCTTTAGAACACCAAACTAGACTTTTAGAGAGTAAAAAGAAACTGTTAGGGAAAAGGAAACAGGAGATTGAGGAATATATTACAAGTGAGTCTAAAAAAATCAGAAAACAGTATCAGTCGCAAATTGATTCTTATCAAGAAAAATCAGAAAGAGAATATCAAGATTATCTTAAAATAAAGGAACAGGAATATACTGAACAGATGATGGTAAAACAGGAATTATATAATCGTAAGCTAGAAGAATTAGTTGAGAACTTAGAAGATACTTTACTTGAACAACTGAGTCAATATGAACAGGGTTTAATAAAAAAATACTATATCGAGAAGATTAATTATGATTTAAAGTTAAAATTCCTTGATTTAACAAGTAAAGAAAAACAAGACTATATAGATAAGTTGGCTGAACTTGAAAATGAACAACTATTATCTATTAAAAATAAGGAAAGTATTATTACAAAAGAAATTGAGAATAAAATAGAAGATAACAAAAAAAAATATAATAAAGAACTAGATGATTTCAAAAGTGATTTAATGAGTAGGATAGATAAGCAGATAAGCCAAAAGAGGACTGAAATAGATGGAACCCTTGATGATTATTTAATTAAGCAGCAGTCATTAATGGAAAGGGAAATAAATCAACGGAGTGAGGAAATCAGAAAAAGAAGTAAGCCGGAGTTAGCCTCATTAGACTCCTTAATTAAGGAAATATCTCAGGAGTATTTTAGTATACAATCAGAAGTATCAATCTTGGAGAAAGAAGTGATTTATTAAATGAAAAAAGCATGTTTATTTATCTTGGCTATAATAGTACTGTTAGTATTTGCAGGTTGCAGCTCCTCTAAACCGGATAAGCTTGCCTATATCAATATGGAAGATGTTTTAACCAATAGTCAGTGGGCAAAGCAACTTGAACAGGAATTAGTAGATATAGGAAATGATTTAGAAGCAAAATATAATCAGAAACAGAATGAATTATCTGCTGATGAAAATGAGGAAGAGGGAAAGGAGTTAGACAAGATATCTCAAGAATACCTTGAAAATAAGCAGCGTTTGGAAAGATTATTAAATCAAGAAATAACTGAGATTATTGATAGAATTGCTGAAGAAGAGAATATTAGTACAGTGTTATATTCTAGAACAGTATATTATGGGGGCTCAGATATCACCGAAGAAGTTATCAGGATACTTGATGAAAGTTATTTAGAAGGTGGTGAATCCACTGATGGTCAATAATCAACTTAGCTATTCAGCAAGAGAATTGGCCGAAATTGTAAGTGGAGAAGTGCTTGGGGATTGCAAAAAATTAATTAGCGGTGTGGCGGGTGTCTCAGAAAGTAATCAGCAAGAGATTACCTTTGCAGAGAATGAAAAATACCTAAAAGCGGCAGAGGAATCTAATGCAGGGGTAATTATAGTTCCAGACAATTTTAAAACTAGTAAGAAAACTATAATTACCGTTAAAAACCCTAGACTAGCTTATGCCAAAATAGCATCTTTATTTGCTCCTGATGTTTTTTATAAGCCAGGAATACACCACTCAGCTGTAGTATCAAAAAATGCCACTATCGGTAATAACGTATCTATTCACCCACAGGTCGTAATAGATGATAATGTAGTAATTGCTGATAATACTGTTTTAGCCCCTGGTGTATATCTAGGCAGAGGTGTTAAAATTGGAACTAATACCATCATACATCCTAATGTTGTAATTGAATATAATTCGATTATTGGTTCAGATGTAATAATTCATGGAGGAACGGTAATAGGTTCTGATGGATATGGATTTGTCTCAGTTGAAGATGGGCACCATAAAATCCCACAATTGGGGAATGTAATTATAGAAGATAAGGTGGAAATAGGTGCTAATGTTACTATAGATAGGGGCACAAGTGGTTCTACTGTAGTAGGTAAAGGAACAAAGATTGATAATTTAGTACAGATAGCTCATAATGTTAAGATAGGAGCAGATTGCTTGGTAATTGCTCAGGTTGGTATTGCTGGTAGTGCAGAACTAGGAAAAAGGGTTGTTTTGGCGGGGAAGACTGGTGTAGTTGGTCATATTAAGGTAGCGGATTACGTGACTGTGGCAAGTAATAGTATTGTGAGCAAAGATACGCCGCCAGCTGTATTCTATTCTGGCAGTCCTGCTCAAGATCACAAGGTGGAATTGCGAGAACAGGCTGCACGTAGAAAGCTTCCTGAATTACTTAAAACAGTAAAAAAATTGGAGAAAAAAATCTTGCAAATGGAAGGTGGAAAAAGTTGATGAAAAAAAATGTAGCTAGTATTTTAGTTTTATTTCTAATATTGTTTTCAATAAATGTAGTGGCGATGGATAGATTAATTACTATTCCTACTGCTGATTTAGTAGGGGGAGAAGGCTTTATTGCTGGAGAGTTAGTGGGTTCTTCATATAGACAGTTGGAGGTTTCCTATAATGTTAATTCCGCTTTATCTATAGGTGGTATACTTAGTT
>JBDNGI010000544.1:0-2037 GCA_041689345.1 Halanaerobiales bacterium | reverse complement strand
TGTAGGTCTGGATTATTTAACACTGAATAGGGCAGCAGGAACCCTTTCAGGTGGTGAGGCCCAGAGGATTAGATTGGCAACACAGATAGGGTCTGGTTTAGTAGGGGTTTTATATATTCTAGATGAGCCAAGTATTGGTTTACATCAAAGGGATAATAACCGCTTGATAAGTACTCTGGAGCATATCAGGGATATCGGTAATACTGTCATTGTTGTTGAACATGATGAAGATACCATTAAAGCAGCTGATTATGTGATAGATATTGGGCCAGGTGCTGGTAAACATGGAGGCCATATTGTTGCTGAAGGGACTCCCGAAGAGGTAATGGAAAATACAGATTCACTGACAGGAAAATACCTTTCCGGTAAAGAATTAATACCTATACCAGAAGAAAGGTATCCAGTTGGTGATAAATTCCTGGAAATAAAAGGGGCAAGACAGCATAACTTAAAAGATATAGATGTGAAAATTCCTTTAGGTACATTTACTTGTGTGACAGGTGTATCTGGTTCAGGGAAAAGTACTTTAATTGATATGATTTTACAGAGGGAATTAATGAAGCATTTTTATGATTCCAGCCCTAGACCTGGTAAACATGATGGTATTAAAGGTATAGAACAATTAGATAAAGTAATTAATATAGATCAATCACCTATAGGTCGGACTCCACGTTCTAATCCAGCTACCTATACTAAGGTATTTGATTATGTCCGTGATATTTTTGCTAAGACACCTGAAGCCAGGAGAAGGGGTTATAAGAAGGGGCGCTTTAGTTTTAATGTTAAAGGTGGACGCTGTGAAGCCTGTAGTGGTGATGGGATTATTAAAATTGAGATGCACTTTTTAGCTGATGTTTATGTTCCTTGTGAGGTTTGTGGTGGGAAGAGATATAATAGAGAGACTTTAGAGATTAAATACAAGGGTAAAACTATCTCTGATGTACTTGATATGACTGTTGAAGAGGCCCTGGATTTCTTTGAACCCATTAATCCCCTCAGGAGGAGGTTGCAGACCATATATGATGTAGGGTTAGGATATATCAGATTAGGACAGCCTGCTACTACTTTATCTGGTGGAGAGGCTCAGAGAATTAAGATTGCTACTGAGTTGGGTAAGATAAGTACAGGTAAAACTGTCTATATCCTGGATGAACCAACAACAGGTCTTCATTTTGCAGATGTTAAAAAATTATTAGAAGTGTTACATCGTCTTCGTGAAGGTGGTAATACTGTAATAGTAATTGAACACAACCTGGATGTTATTAAATCAGCTGATTATTTAATTGACCTGGGACCAGAAGGTGGAAATAAGGGTGGTCAAGTTATAGCTACAGGTACGCCTGAAGAAGTAGCTTTAGTTGACGGTTCATATACTGGACATTTCCTTAAAAACCTTTTTGATGTAAAGAATGAGGTTAATGATATAGACAAGATTTGTGTGTGATCATTAAATTAAATTGGTTTAAATAGATTAAAATTTAATTTATGCATTATCTAATAAATATTTTATATAAAGTCCTATGCATGACTAAATAGATTAACTCCAAAAAGCGCTTATGTCCTTGGTTTGAAATAAAATGGATATAAGCGTTTTTTTGCTGTCTAAAAAATTAATAAAGTATTATTTTTTTTAACTGGAAAGATTAAAGTAATTATTAAAGGATAAAAGGGAAATAATAAAGAAGCAATGCATAGATTTTTTAAATAGAAATTATTTATGGAGGAGTTTATCATGAAGCGTTATTTAGAAAGTGATCCCTGGTGTATTATAGAAAAAGGATTTGAAGTAGATAATCACTTACTATCAGAAAGTATCTTTAGTTTAGGAAATGGTTATATGGGTCAGCGGGCCAATTTTGAAGAGCAGTATAGTGGGGAATCTTTACAGGGCAATTATATGGCTGGTGTCTATTATCCCGATAAAACAGTTGTTGGCTGGTGGAAGGTGGGCTACCCTGTCTTTGTCAAGTAAGAATTGTAGAGAATGGCAGTTAATTTTTATAGAGCATCCTGAGTATTTGTTTTTAAGATTCCTTT
>JBDNGI010000543.1:0-9847 GCA_041689345.1 Halanaerobiales bacterium | reverse complement strand
TATAAATATATTTATATATAGAAAGGAAAATGACAAAAAGGGATAAATCAAGTCTATTAATTTAATTCATATGATAATACTAGGTGCTAGTATGATTACTATTCCCGATTAATTCCTAAGAGCTCCAGGGTATATGAAAAGGCCTTATTAAAACAAGGGTAATCTAAGTCTTTAACTATCTTAAAATCGACCAACTTCACATCAACTGCAGCATCATTGGCCTTCATTTCTCCTCTGATATTATCCACAAGATACATCATAATAATCACAGGGCCATATATCTGAGCTTTATCTGTATATACTCCTAGTAACTGATTAATATCACCTGTCAATCCAGTCTCTTCTTTAAATTCTCTTAGACAGGCCTCCTCAGCTGTTTCCTCTGTCTCTATAAAACCGGAGGGTAATGACCAACTTCCTTTACCTGGATCTACACCACGTTTAATTAATATAATTTTGTTGTCTTTAACAGCTATTATACCAACAGCCGGTTTAGGGTTAACATAATGCACAAAATCACAATGTCTACAATGTTTCCTTATATGGCCATCTATCTCATCTTGATCTAATTTTTCTCCACAACATGGGCAAAATTTATACTGATACATACCCTGCTCACTCCTCTCCTGCTACATCAACTCCTGTAAACTAAGCAGTATATTTCTTACTTATCTTTCTATCTTTTCCCTTTACAAATATACTCATTAAGACTCCCATAGAAATATGGCTCTATATATAAAATACTACACCAATATCAAATAATCCTGCAAATATTTTTTAATTTACTTTAAATTAATTCTCATTTTATTTCACTTTATTGCTAGATTAAGACCCCGAGTCTATAAGTAAATATACACCTGCGATCTAGTTAAGCATATCTGCAAGCAAAAAAAAGATGGTTTTTAGGCCATCTCATCAATCTTTATAGTATTATGGAAAGATACTTCCCTTACTATAAGCCTATACTGTCTTTTTATTAGCTAAATACTCAACCATTCTATTTAAAAGCATTGTTCCTATCGGCTGTTTGTTGTATTGCTCCATCAATTTTAAAGTACAAACGATTAAATGGCCTTTACCGTGCCTTAACTCTAATATTGTAGGACTGAATTTCCCTATCCAACCGGAGAACATACCAGCAATAATCCTCACATAGTTTAGATCATCTAAATTATTTATAACATATGATGGATATAAGTCTGCCATCTCCCAACCGGAAATCTTCTGGATTGGTAAATCTCCAAATATTCCTGTATCTATAAAGTTAAAACTAGCAGCACGATTCCAACTCTCTCCATCAGTCAACTTTTTAAAATTAAGCAGTCCTTTTTCCAGTATATCACTACCCTTTTCAGCCAGGAAGATAGCCTTACCACCTCGATCTATATACTCAAGCATTTCCTTATTTAACTTACTACTTAGACATATTCTTTCGGCAGTACTGCTTCCTGAATCAATCTGAGCAGACTTTGACTCATTTCTTGTGCTGCTGCCAGCATCTATCAATGAATTCAATATATATTCATTTGCAGCTAATTTTTCTTTAAATTCATCTGATAGACCACAAGTAAATATTTCTTGTACACTACTTATAACCTTATCTGGGGAAGTAATAGTCAACTCTTCACTATTTTTTGTTATTTCCTCTCCCTCTTTAATTAAATTATAATCAAAATTATAACTACAAGAATTATTCATAGATGGAAGGTTAAATACTATATCATCTGTAATTTTAGTTACAGAATAAGGCTTTACATCTACCTCAATAGAACCATTAATATCTGTGTTTGCTAATTTCCAGTTTAAAGTTCCATTAAAGTCTTGACCAGTATTATTTACGATATATGGAACAGCCGTAAATCTATCTCCAGTCCATAAATTACGCTCTTCAATATCTAACATAACATTTATGGCACCATTAAATCTATTTACCCTGTCTGAAAAAGATTTAAGACTACGATCATATTTAAGGAAACCATTTGTCTCCCACTCAATATCGGTCAATTCAGTAACTACATAGCCGGAGATTTCTTCCCTTTTACGCATTTCTTCAAAAAGGTATTTAACACCTCTATACTCCCTCTCCTGAGTAGCCAGAGCAAGCTGATTGAAGTCTGGAAAGACCTTATCCAATTGATATTTATGAAAGTTTTTCAGAGCATTAGCAGGAATCTTAAAATCTTCCGAGAAAATCCTTGCATTTCCTCCAAACCAGCCAGGTTGTTGCTCTTCCTTTATGCTGGTATCAAGTTCTGGTAGACCCCAGATTCCAAACTCTGAAACAATCAATGGCTCTTGATTAGCGGTACAGCCATCTACAAAATTCTTGTCTGGCTGTGAAATCACATATTTATCAAGATCCTGATTCCATTCCCTATAATTTTCAGGAACAGCAAAATACCTATGGTGGTCATTTAAATCTGTCTTAACATGTGCCCATCCCGAATTATCACAGATAAGCCTACTATCATCTAAACCCTTGGCATGGTCATAAAAGTCTTTTACCCAATCCTGCATTTCCCTATTTTCTTTTAACTTCCATTCCAGACCCCATTCTTCATTATATATACTCCAAATAATTATAGCTGGATGATTATAATCCCTATTTACCATATCTGTAAACTCTTTCTTAAAACGTTTTTTTGCCTGGGGAGTCCATCTAGCATAATTAGCAGGTTCAGCCCAGATTAAAATGCCCATTTTATCAGCCCAGTAAAGGTATCTAGGATCCTCTGCTTTTATGTGTTTCCTGAGTAAATTAAAACCCATATCTTTTGCTTTCTTTATTTCGTCTTTTATCATATCCTCACTATCAGCACGATAGATAGTTTCCGGCCAAAAAGCTTGATCCAGTGCCCCCCTAATATACAGAGGCTTATCATTTAAAAATATTTTACCATCTCTAGTCTCTACTTTCCTCATTCCAAAATAGGTTTTAAACTGATCAATAAATTGTCCGCCATCTCTTAAAGTTACTACTACATCATATAAATTTGGATTTTCCGGTTCCCACAATTTAACTTCAGGTATAGACAATTTATAATTTTCATTCCTTAATGCAAACTCACTAGAACTTACTAAATCATCCTGTTCAGCTGTATATACGTCAATCTGCAAAATAGGATCCTCAATCCTGTCTACTGAATCCACATCTATATCAAAGCTTACTTCCTCCAGGTCAACATCTGGCCTAATAAAGACATTTTCTATAAAACTTTTCCTGTATTTTACCAGACTAACATCCTGCCAAATACCACTAACTCTGGTATACCAACTACCCTGCTTGCCATGAGGAATCTCCTCATTATTCTCAGGATCAAACACCCTTACTACCAGGAGATTTTTTCCTGATGTTATTAGTTCAGTAACCTCCAATTTAAAAGGAACATACCCACCCTCATGTGAGCCTATAAACTGTCCATTAAACCAGACATCCGCTATATAATCCACAGCATCAAATTTTATAAAGACCCTATTATTAGCTTCAATATCTAAATCAAAGTCCTTACTATACCAGGCATAACCCGTATAATCAGATAATTCTTTACTATATGACTGCCAGACAGCTGGTATAGTAAACTCTTGTCCCTCAAATCCATTTATATACCATTGTTCATACTTCCCTACACCTTTTGGATCAGTTTTAAATTTCCACTTTCCACTTAAATTTAATATCTTCTCACCCATTATATTCCTCCAATTTTAACATTATTTTACGAATACGATTCGCGTATTTAATCTATTTTGATTTATAAGGTCAAATATAAAATTATCTTATATACTCTATATTATCTCCAGATAATCTTTATCTGGCAGTTGAGGAAATTTCTTTGTAGGAAGGGTCTGATACCAATATGCTACAGATGCAATATCATCTTGCAGAGGTAGATATCTACCACCCTTCCTCCAACCCAGAGCCTGAATAGTAACCTTTATATCCTCTTCAAATCTGATCGGGTCCATTATATGCCATCTATACATCCCAAATCGCATCTGGGAATTATAAAGACCATCAGGTCTTATAACCTGGGGAAGACCGGCATAAGGTGTGGTATATTCCTGATATTGATGTTTCTCCTGATCCTCAAAATTATAAGAACCACAGAAATAATCCTCTGTACCAGTACCACAAATAGTAGGGAATCCCCCATCACCATCCAGATAAAACTTAATTTCACCTTCTCCCCACCAATCATTATTATTAACCCCCCAGGCCATATAAGTACCAATATAATGTCCCTTTCCTTCAACACCATCTATAATAGTATAAACTTCCTTATATGGTAACGGATTAACCCTTCTAAACTGAGCATGAAAATATGCTTCATTAGCAGGAATATCAGTTAATGTATAGTCTACCTGATAAAAAAGTACCATTTCCTGCTCACTAGTATTAGTCATGGTAATCCGACACTTTTCCCGAAAGGGCATTACCCAGTAACTATTAAAGGCACTACCCGGATTAACGCAGACAGGCAGAGATGATATCTGGGCATACTTCTGCCAGCCGCAGGCGAAGAAATCACCAACAGGACACTCTACAGATGGAACTTCCTGGTCATCCCAGTATATCCTCAAAATACTATTCCGCCAATCCCCTGTTGGAGTCATCCAAATATGTTGAATAGCACCTGGCCCTTCAATAGTAGCTATCTCAAAAGTCTCACCAGCCTGAATCTTGACAGATGGTGATACCTTCCAACCCCTTCCCAGGTCACGGGCACAATCTTTACCTGTACCCTCTGTAGCCATACCTCCCTGTCCCTTTTCACCAGTAAAATTTTCAGGACTTATTGAGCGTGTTTTAGCATTTGATAACCTTGATAAATTCCCCATATTCATATGAAGACCATTAAATTTAGTCATTTATAAACCCCCCTTGATATTTATAGCTAATATTATTTCCCTTAAAAACATCCTCAAATACTTCTGGACTATCCCCTGTACCTGCCGCAAAATATTAATTAAATATCAAATCTAGGAATGCTCACTTACCTCTTCCATTACTCTCTTTCCTTTACTCTCTTTCCTTTACTCTCTTTCCTTTACCCAAACTTTCATTCTTCCCTCTTCCCTATTATCCCATGAATAATAAGGAACTGCAGTAAAGGTATTTTCACCATCATGTACTTTTATCTTAACTACTCCATCAAGTAATTCTCTATCATATTCATAACTAAAGATAGCCTCCTGGGAGATTGATATATCATTAAAATCACCAGGGTTATCTACTTCTTCAAAACAATATACGATTGGGCCTCGCTGTAAGGCTACTTTTTCAAGATTATTTTTTACCCGAGGATCAGAATATACCCTTTTCACTGGCATATCCAGCGTCAGAGAAACCTGGTCCCCCTGCTTCCAGCTCCTGGTCAATTTCAAATAGCCCTTTCCCAGGATATAATCTGAGGTATTTTTATCATTAATAGTAATGTTGAAACTATTAACCCATTTCGATATTCTTATAAAAATATTAAAATCCTCAAGAGAAGTCGCTCCAATGATAAACCTCATTGAACCCTCCCAGGGATAATTCCCTTCCTGAATAATCTGAACCTTACCCCCTTCGAGGACATGCTCTGACTCACTTTTAATAAATTGATTAATCCAAATGTTATTATCAGACTTATTATAAATATAGTTACCAATAGAGGGAATAAAACGAGCAATCTGTGTAGGACAACATGAACAATCATACCATTCCTGGCGATGGTGACTTCCATCTGTTTCTAAAGGGTTAACATAGAAAAATCTATTTCCATCAAGAGAAACTCCTGCCAGTGCGCCATTATATAATTCCTGCTCTACAATATCTGCATAACGAGCATCTGCATGTAACATATTCATCCGCCAGTTCCAATATATCATGCCCACAGAAGCACATGTCTCACAATAAGCAGTGTCATTAGGAAGATCATAATCCTGGGTAAAACCCTCATTATCTTTAGTTTGGCCTATACCACCTGTTACATACATGTTTCGTCCAACAACACTCTCCCATAATCTATCAAGAGCCTTTAAATATTCCTCTTCTTTCTCATTTAATATAACTATATCTGCCATTGCTGCATATAAATACATAGCCCGGACAGCATGCCCTTTAACATCACTCATATCCTTAACAGGTTTATCATCCTGACAATAAGCTGGGCCCCATTCTTTTTTATCCCAAATTTCACCCTTGCCATAACCGTGTCCTCGCTCTTCCAATAACCATTTTGCCAATCTAAGATAACGCTCTTCCCCTGTCTCTCTATATAATTTAATTAGACCTAACTCAACCTCTTCATGACCTGGAACCCAGTGTTCTTTGCCAGGGCCAAAGACAGAGTCATAATGATCAGCAAGTCGGCAGGCAACCTCTAAAAGTACACCCTTACCTGTTGCCTGCTTATAAGCAACAGCTGCCTCCATTAAATGACCACCACAGTACATCTCATGTTTCTCCATATCAGTCCACTTTTCTTCAGGAGCATTCAAGGTAAAGTATGTATCCAGATAGCCATTCTCCTCCTGGGCACCTGCAATGTCTGCAATTATTTGATCAGCTTTTTTCTCCAACTCTGCATCTTCTTCTAACATCAAGGCATAAGCAACACCCTCGAGAACTTTGTAAACATCAGAATCATTAAAATAAATACCTTCAAATTTACCTTCTTTTTCCCCAGCGGCTTTTTTAAAATTATCTAGCCGACCAGTCTCTTGGCATTTTTCTAGACAAATAGCTAACGTATTCCTCTGATGAGTCTTGGTCTTCTTTGTCCAAAAATTATCCTTTATTCTTATATCTGTAAAATAAACAGGTTCTAATATTTTTTTCTTCACTTTCAATTCCTCCTTTATATTTACGGTGTTACTAAGACTCCCACCACTTCGTATTTATTATAATTTGGATATACTTAAAATATCACCTTTTTCCACAACAGTTATTTCTTCATCAAAATGAATAGTACCCCCATTACAAGTAAACGTTCTTTCATTCCCGGATACATTCATCTCTAGTTTGCTATCCTGTTTCAAAAAGGGAAGTTCATCATCTACCCATTTCTTCCCTCTATTAAACAACTCTAGATATTCCTCTGCCCTCACAGTCCACTGCAGCCAAACCTACTCCAACTATATCATAACTCACATACATCAATCCTTTATCAACGAATTATTTAAAAAATTTAAACTATTATAATGTATATTCAAGCTTTATTTTAAAAATCCTTTATTCGCTTTAATAATTATAAAACATAGTTAGTTTATATATTTTTCAGAAATCTGAAACTACTCACAAACAATAACTAAATTCCAGTAATTTGGAAATTATTAAATATAGCTTGTCCTTGACATAATAGGCCGCTTTTACCTCTTTCTAGATTTATATCACTCTCATAAAGCAGATATTCATCAAGCAAAATAAAGCATCTCTCTTTTTTTACTCGCAAAAATATACAATGGACCTCATTTAAATTTATATTAGAAGGTAAGTCTAGCTCTTCAATCAGCTTTAATTTACCCTTTGTTTTCTTCACTACCTTAACTTTTAACTTATCATTATCCATAATAACACGAATCAAATTATTACTATCATAATAATTTAAGAAAATCCCCACTGCTCCCTTATCTAAATTGATTACTATTAACTTTACAATCTACCACCATCTGGAAATCTTCGCCACATCTGTGTCAATTATTAATTGATTTATTTGATCTGAATTATTAATACAAATAATATTTCCTTCAGCTATCTGCCAATAATCCCTCTCCATACCTCGGCTTTTATCCTCAACAATTTCTAAAAAAGTATTCGAAGTACTTTCTTTTAACTCAATATGTCTAGTTATTGACAAACCAGCAAATTTTTCCTTTGTATAGTTAGTGATGACTCCTATTTTTTGTCCAATAGCTTTAAATGTATTATTAATAATTTCTATATCGTCAAGGAATACCATGAAATGGTCTCTTATTATATTTATTGCCAAGAACCTGTTAAAGCCTTCCATGGTAATGAAGGTTCACCCTCCCCTTCAAAGAAATCATAAAAATCAGGCATTAAAGGCCTAGCCTGTTCATTATAACTTGGGCCAGCTACCCAAATTTTTATCACCACTCCAGAATAAGGGATCTATTCATAATCTTTTCTCCACCTCTCCTATCCAAAAGGGTATAATTCTTCTCTCTGCCTAACTATTTATTAAATTATGTTAGTTTGCTTTTTTATAGTTTATTTTAATAAAACATAAATTAAACCTCAAAAAAAGATGCGCCTAAATCAAGATCTGTTATATAGCGGTAAAACGACTCATAACCTCACTTGATAGGCTTATAAAATAATATTCTAGATTAATTAAATAATTCCTTCTTTTATTTTATTTTTTTTATTTTAATTTATATATTCTTTTTTTAAAGAGCCATATATTAATCATTATAATCATATCTATAGCGCATAACAATGTCCTGTTCATAATTACCAAACTTACGACCAAAGACATTAACTCCACCCTTATTTCTTGCATCTTCTTTTATGCCAATTTTTACATCTACATACTCATTACTATAGATATCGAGTTGTTCAGCAGTCACATCAGATATCTTTTTGCCATCAATATAAGAGCCTTTATCATTTACATACCAGATCTTTAATAAACCAAACTGTGTTTGATCGTCATTCCACCAATCAGGATTTAATTTACCTCTGTTTTCCCCAAAATCCCCAGGTGAAGTCCAGGTTCCCACTTCCTTATCATTAATCCATAATGTTATATCTGACGGCCAGTCTTTATTATAATGAGGAGCCTCAGAGCAAATTTCCATACTGATCTCTAACTTTTTCAAATGGGCATTACCTGGTAAATTGTTTGGAAATCTATATCTAACATACCCCTCTTTAAACCAGAGCATCTGGGCATAAATATGTTCAGGTTCTAAAAAAGATCGGGTTTCATCTAAGATACCAATATACCCTCTTTCTGTAGCTAGTCCACAGGTCGATTTAATTTTAAAATCTTTATAATTTCCAATTGGCATGGGGACTTCAATAATATTACTATCAAACTCAAGATTAGTTCCCGGAAACTTAATTAAAATACTATCATAAGTACGCCGGCAAATCTTTTGGGATCCATGACTACCAGGCTGATATTCGGTCTCTATCAGACCCGCTTCCTCTAATTTCTTGATGTTAACTGTCACAGAAGGTGCTGGCATATCAAGTTTCTCTGAGATTTCATTCAGATTCATCTCACTATTATTTAATATATCTAATATCTGCATCCGTGGTTCTGATCCCAGGGCTTTTGTTATCGCTATAGCTTCTGCATCATTTTTGACTTCTAATACTTTTCCTCTCATATATTACACCTCACGTATATTTTAAGTTTATCATTATCACCTTTATTTTAACAATTATTAAAGTAAAATGCAACTATAATTTATCAACCATTATTTTCAAAAAGTGATTTTCATAAAAACAGTAAAGAAGACTTGATTCAGATGGATTCTATACCCCAAATGATAATTTAACTACATTAAATACAAAAAATCCCTACTTTCTCTGGAGAAATAGGGATAAAGAAAATTATGCTATTATATATATCTTTTTTTAGAATAAGCTAAAAACCAATTTTTTCTCTAAAATGTTCACTTAAATGTTCAATATCACTCATATTTTCTCCAGCAATTCTTCGAACTGAACCTATTCTCTTAAAAAAATCTTCAAAAGTTTTATCATGTTCCTTAAGCTTTTTATCTACTGCATCAAATCTCTTATCTACTTCCTCAAATCTTTTATCATGTTCCTTAAGCTTTTTATCTACTGCATCAAATCTCTTATTTACTTCCTCAAATCTTTTATCATGTT
>JBDNGI010000542.1:0-6299 GCA_041689345.1 Halanaerobiales bacterium | reverse complement strand
TTTTAGAGAAGATGTAATAAAATTGGTCAAAGAACTTGATGTCCCAATTGTGCGTTATCCTGGTGGTAATTTTGTATCTGGTTATAACTGGGAAGATGGGGTAGGCCCAGTTGAAGACAGACCGAACCGCCTGGAATTGGCCTGGAGAACTATTGAGACAAATCAAGTGGGTACAAATGAATTTATGGATTGGGCTAAAAAGGCTAATTCTGAGGTTATGATGGCTGTAAACCTAGGAACAAGAGGTATTGATGCTGCTCGTAATCTATTAGAATACTGTAATCATCCTGGAGGTAGCCATTTTAGTGATTTACGGAAACATGGCTATGAAGAACCTCATAATGTGAAGACCTGGTGTTTAGGAAATGAGATGGATGGTCCCTGGCAGATGGGTCATAAGACTGCTGAAGAGTATGGCAGACTTGCCTTAGAAACTGCTAAGGTTATGAAACAGGTTGATCCTTCTATAGAGTTAGTGGCTTGTGGTAGTTCAAATAGTAAGATGCCCACCTTTGGTGAATGGGAAGCAACGGTTCTAGAACATACCTATGAACATGTTGATTATATTTCTATGCATGTCTATTATGGAAATAGAGATAATGATCTAGCTAATTACCTGGCACAGTCAGTTGATATGGATAAATATATTCAGTCAGTAGTCTCAGCATGTGACTATGTAAAGGCTAAAAAGAAAAGTGATAAAACAATAGATATATCTTTTGATGAATGGAATGTCTGGTTTCACTCTAATGAAGCAGATAATCAACGTGAACCATGGGCTATAGCTCCGCCACAATTAGAGGATATCTATACATTTGAAGATGCCTTATTAGTTGGGTTAATGTTAATTACTTTATTAAAACATGCAGACCGTGTAAAAATTGCCTGTCTGGCCCAGTTAGTAAATGTCATTGCTCCTATAATGACCAGTGAGGGTGGAGATGTATGGAAACAGACTATCTTTTATCCATATTACCATACATCCCAATATGGAAGAGGAACAGTTTTACAATCAATTATAGAATCACCAACTTACGATAGTAAAGAATTTAAAGGAGTTTCTTTATTGGATTCAGTATCTGTTATTGATCAAGAGACAGGTGAATTAACAGTATTTGCTGTTAATCGTGATCAGGAAGATAGTTTGGAACTTACTTGCCAATTAACAGACTTTGCTGAGTATGATGTAATTGAACATATTGTTATGGAAAATGATGATGTTAAGGCTACTAATACTGAAGATAATCCTGATAATGTTAAACCACATAATGATGGTAATGCTAAAATGAATGGAGAAGTCCTTAAAGCTGGAATTCCAAAATTATCATGGAATGTTATAAGATTAAGACCTAAACAAGCATAGATGAACAAAGCTTTATAATTTCCCCCCCTGTATAGAGGTCTTTATAGGGTAAAAAAGTAGTGGCTTTTAAAATAACTACTTGCCAATTGTATTGCTAACTTTCCTTGGTTTCTTCAGGAATCATTCCTTTTTCTTTAATAAATATAAAGGCTAGAATGAGTACTATTAAGGAAATGCCGGCTGCACCGTAATGCATAGTAAGCTTACTAATTCCTTCAAAAAATGTAAAAATTGGTGGTCCAATTGCAACTCCTCCAAAACGAGCTGCTCCGTAAATAGATGTTATAACTCCACGTTGGCTTGTTTTGGAGGAACTTGTGACCATTGTATTTACAGAAGGTAATACCAGGCCTGTACCAATTCCAAGTAATGAGAAAAATGTTAAGTAAATTACTAAAGACTCAAAATAGTATAGGATTACTAGCATGATAGTTACCAGTATTAAACCAGATATAATAGAAATTTTAAAGTATTTTTTTATTTTTTTCAGGAGATGTCCAGTAGTATATGATGTAATAGACATAAATAGAATTGGTATTGCTATTACTAATCCTTTTATAAATCCCTTTATATCATATTTACTCTCTAAAATATCGGAGAAGTATGATAGTAAGCCAAAGAGTACAAATAGAACGAGCATGCCTGTCAGGATAGTAGCTGTAAGTGACAGTCCTTTTTCTTTAAATATATCAGCTGTTTTCCCTAGATATTCTTTTAAACCCTGTTTTTCAGGCTTTTTGCCTTCTTCTCCTAGAAACCAGACACCTGCTGCAATAGGTAAAGCTAGAATTGCATAAGAGAAAAATAGTGCAATCCAGCTAAATAGCCCAATAGCTGAACCAAGAATCGGACTAAGTACTTTTCCAACCCCGTTAGCTGCTTCAATGATTCCCAAGGCTTCACTACGTTGTTGTGATTGAAAAATATCACCAATTAAGGCCATTACTATTGGCGCGGTACCTGCTGCACCTATACCTTGTACTACTCTCCCTACTAAAATAATATTATAAGGGTTATCTAATAATAAAGCAGCCAAGCCTGATATTACACCACCAATTCCATATACTAGTAATGCGGGAACAATAACTTTTATTCTTCCAATTTGGTCACAAAGGTAACCTAAAAATGGGATTGCTATTCCAGCAGATATAGAGAATACTGTAATTAAAAGTCCAACTTGAAACTGGCTAATATTTAAAGCAGCTTTGATTTGTGGAAACTCAGGTATTAACATTGAATTTCCTAAAACCATAATAAAAGGGACACCGCTAAAGGCTAGCATCATTATTTTGTATTTTTTATCCATGTATTATTTTAATTCTCCTTGTCTATTAAATACTGTAATTATTAAAGTGGTAAGTGGTACTCTTCGTTCTTAATGTATTATGACCATTAGCAATATAGTTCATTACAAGTTTTTAATGGAATATAAAGGAAAAAACAGAAGACTAGATATTTCGTCTCCTGTTTTATCTAGATTATATTATAGTCTTAATTTACTCCAATCCAGCTTTTTTACTTTGCCGAAACTTTTTTTTTATCATTACCATCATCAATATCATCTTGAGGGATTTCTTCATTTTCCACATTAATATGTTCTTCTTTACTATTATCCCCTTGACTATTCTTTAGGGCATTCATTATGTTTGTAATTTTCCCGATATCCATATCTCCTGAACCACTATTACCCCCTAATGCGCCCAATAATAATGGAAGCATTTGTTGAAGGTTATTACCACTATCACCATTACCACTGCCATTACCCTGTAATTGACCCAATAAACCTGTTAAATTTCCAACATTACCAATATTTCCTAAAGAAGATAATATATTGTTTTCTTTTGAATCGGAGTTTGACTCTGGTAAACTTTTAACATCTGTTTGAAAAATCCCCGTTATCTCTAATAGTACCAGAATACTTAGCAAACCGAATATTTCATTATTGGTATAATTATTACTATTTTTCTGTAGATTATTAGATATGGTAGAATACAGTTGGTTGTTAATCATTATTTACCTCCTCAGTCATGCTCTTTTGTTTCTTCTTTAGGTTCCTTGTTTTGTTGCTCGACTTCTTTTTTGTCATGAACAGCTAGGATGTTTAAGACTCTCCTGCCAGGATTATTAGATGATTTGTTTTTCTCGATTTTTAGTTTTTGAGCTTTAATCATCTGTAAAACGTCCTGTGATAATATAAGTAAAATCAATATAAGAAAGAGATTGTATGGATTAAATTTTTCATTCTCCTTGGCTTTATCTCCTCCATCTAAAAATCTTCCAGCCATTAATACCCCCCCCTCTCTTTTCAATAGATCATATAAATTACTTTGCATATTAATATTTCAGTCTAAAATAATATATGATAAGAGGGAAATATTTGTTCAAGAAACCTAAAATATTTTTTTATTCAATATATATATATTACTAATGAGGAAATAATATACTTTTTTGATTATAATAAAAATCTATGTTAAAATAAAAGGTATAAATTTTTATAATTTTAAATAATATAATTATAGAATCTGTTCGAAAGTTTTAGGGTTAATAATCCCAGTTAATAGTTTTTCGAATACGTTCTTATAGGAAAAGGTGAAATGGATTTGCAAAATAATATAGCAACACCAGGGGTAACAAAAGAACTACTGGATAAATACAATATTAGACTCTCAAAGAGATTAGGACAAAATTTTTTGGTAGACCGGAATATTATTGATATTATTGTAGCTGCAGGTGATATTGGCCAAAATGATAATGTGATAGAAATAGGACCTGGATTTGGCTCTTTAACTCAAGCAATACTTGAAAGGCTTGGGGAAGGGAGGCTTTTTGCTATTGAGAAAGATGATAGATTAGTTAAAGTCCTTCTTGATTTATTTAAAGATAAGCAATTGGAGATTATTAATAAAGATGTAATGGATATAGACTGGACAAATTTTTTAAAAGAAAACAATTTATTAAATAAGACAATTAAATTGATAGCCAATCTCCCATATTATATAACAACTCCTATAATTATGGGTTTATTAGAAGCAAAAGTACCTATTGATAGATATGTTTTTATGGTCCAGAAAGAAGTTGCAGAAAGGATGGCAGCAGATCCAGGTGGTAAAGAGTATGGGTCTTTAAGTATTGCCGTACAGTATTTTTCTTCTCCGGAGATAGTTCATATAGTACCTTCCAATGTTTTCATTCCTCGTCCAGCTGTTGATTCAGCAGTTATAAAGCTCGAAAGAAATATAGAACCACCAGTTTTACTTGAGAATGAGGATTTTTTCTTCCAAATCGTTAGGGCCATATTTCAACAGAGAAGAAAAAATATAAAAAATGGCTTAAGTAAGGCGGCAAACATCGATCTAGATAAGGATCTAGTGCTTAATTGTTTGGATGAAATGGGACTTGATAAACGTATTAGAGGTGAAAAGTTATCTATACAACAGATAGGTCAATTGAGTAATTTACTATACCTCAATGGCTAAATAAAAATTAGAAGATGGTGAAAAAAATGAAATTTATAAGTCCGACAGATGGTTCATTAAGTATTCATCAAGTATATGAAACAATACTTAGATTTATTAATCAGGAACCAGAAGATCAATATAAACTAATTATCGGAACTGATTCCCAAGCGAGTGCATCTGACGTAGTTTTTGTAACTGCTATTGTTATATATCGTGTTGGAAGAGGAGGACGTTTTTTTTATCATAAAGATGAAGAAAGATTACAGACAAGTATGAAACAAAGGATTTTTTTTGAAGTTTCTAAAAGCCTGGAACTAGCTAGTCAGTTAACAGGTTATTTTGCTAATGAAATTGATTTGGTAGATGATTTAATGGTAGAAATTCATATTGACGTTGGTGAAAAGGGCCCTACAAATACAATTATCAGAGAGGTAGTAGGTATGGTAGTTGGAAGTGGATATGAGGCCTTTATTAAGCCTGATTCCTATGCTGCATCAACTGTAGCAGATAAGTTTACAAAATAAAAACACATAGACAAGACCCGCTTCATATACTGTAATATATATATATTAGCTCAATATACCCTTACTGGGGGCGGGATTATGGAGTTTAAAATTGGAGATTATGTTACTAGAAAATCATATCAATCTGATGTGGTATTTAGAATTGAGAAAATAGAAAATAAAAATGTGTATTTAAGGAGTTTTAAATTAAGGTTAATGGCTGATTCTCCTGTAGATGATCTTATAAAAATCAAGGATAAAGATAAGAAATCAATTAAGAAAGAATTATTGATGGAATCTTTTGAATGTATGCAGAGACAACAGAAGCATCATATCTTGAACAGTAAATTAGTTAGGGCCAATAAAGTAGAAAATTCATATATAGAGTATAGAATAAAAGTACTACACATTGATGGTGATAAAGATTATCTGGAATTATCTATGTCAAATTATAAAAATCTTAATATAGAAGTAGAAGGGTTTTTTATTCCAGAAAAGGGACAACCAGAAGAGATAACTGAATTACTTAACAAAATAAGACCAGATATCCTTGTACTTACCGGTCATGATGGAGAATTAAATAATAAATCTTTTCACACCTCAGATTATTTTGTAAAATCTGTGGAAAAAGCACGCAGGATAGAATCAGACCTTGACAAGTTAGTTATATTTGCCGGTGCATGCCAATCTGATTATAAAAGATTGATCGAAAGTGGCGCAAATTTTGCAAGTTCTCCTCAGAATAAGTTAATTCATTTTCTTGATCCTATACTGGTGGTAGAAAAAATAGTCTTTACTTCTATTAGGGAAGTATTATCAGTAAAAGATATAATTAATAATACAATTACTGGTAGTGGTGGTATAGGCGGTATAGAAACAAGGGGGAAATTACGACTACAATATCCTTAATTCTACTATATTCTAAAAAAAACCCCATAATCCTTGACAAGGATTATGATATCTGGTATAATATTA
>JBDNGI010000541.1:0-1800 GCA_041689345.1 Halanaerobiales bacterium | reverse complement strand
TATGCCACATCTACCAAAGAGTTGCCTTTTAGCCTCTGTAACATATTTATTACCTGCTCCACAGAGAATATTAACTGGCTCAATGACTCCCATACCAAAAGCCATCATTGCAAAGGCCTGAACTCCTCCTAAAATAAAAATCCTGTCTGCCCCAGCTTTTTTAAGTGCATTAATGGTGGCAGGATAAAATCCCTTTCCTTTTACTGGAGGTGTGCAAGCCACTACCTCTTTAACACCTGCTACTCTTGCAGGTATAATACTCATCTGCGCAGAACCGAACATAGGATAACGCCCACCGGGTATATAGCTTCCTACTGATTTTACAGGAATATGTTTATGCCCCAGTATAACCCCTTCCCTAGGTTCGGTTTCTAAGGGAAGAATTGTCTTAAGCTGTGCTTCAGCAAAGTTCCTTACATTTGCTTGACAGAAATCAGTATCTTTAATTATTTGTTGATCTAGTTCGTTAATTGCCTTATTAATTTGCTTCTCACTTAATTCAAAGCTATCAGGATTATAATCATCAAACTTTTTGCTATATTTTCGTACTGCATCCATTCCATTTTTCTCAAGTTCAAGAAGCATTTCAGATACGTTTCTAGTTAGTTCAAGATCGCTATCAAAAGATCTATGTTCACCATCTTTGAAAATCTTCATTTTTAACCACCTTCTATTTTTTACATATTGTTTTTCAAATCCTTGTTATATTAAGAATTTGGCTCAAAATTGTCAACCTAGATGTATTTAAAATTGCTAAGTTTAACATTTTAGCTTACAGTACTTGTTCGAAAAAACATATTACTTAGGGGATTAAATATCACGAAACAAAGTTAAGTTATATTTAATCCCCGATATAGATATGAAACTTTTCGAACAGCTCTTAAAAAGAAAGGGGATATGAAAAACTTTAAAACATACAATTTTATCATACTAGGGGTTAAAATGTAATTTTAATTTAACTATTTTTCAAACACTATTGTTTCAAAGTTTTTTAAAACATTAATATTTACTTCAGGTCCATTATTATTAACCACAGATAATTTTGTTCCATCAGATAGTTTATATGCTTTATTAAAGTTAAAATATTTTTCTTCACGTAATCTTACCTTGATATTAGAAACTGGAACTGGCTCTGAAAGAGCTCGTTTAGGACTTCCACTAACATTAATTAATGATATCATAATTTTATTTAAGTCTTCATTGTTATGTTCTTCAATACTATTAACATAAACGCTGGAAGGAGCAGTAACTTCTATACTTAAAGAATCATCAATTAACCAATTTAAAGCTTGCATTAAAAGCATAGCATAATCAGGATGACCGTCAGCCAAATATAGTCTATCAGATTGATTACCAACATATACAGTTTTTCCTTTAAAGTACTCATTAGTAACAATTATTGGATTATTTACTTTCATTTCTGGTACCCAAGCATTTTCAGGATGTTGTGGAATAATCTCTGGAACCAAACTAACAGCTATCTGTGTCTCATCAATTACCTCAATGTAACAAACAGATCCATTATTAACTACCATATTTGTGTCTTCAAATTTTTCAATTAAAGGATGTGATTTCCATAACCATTGATATGAAACTGGTAATGGTCCTCTTGTAAGACCCCTATATTTTATTCCTAAAACTTCTGATAAACCAAAATCTGATTTTTTTTCCCATTTTTCATTATATAATGATGTCTCAAAAGTTGAAATCAGTTTTCCACCATTTTTTACATATTTTTCAAGACTTTCTACTTGTTCTATACTCATGCAAGCCATATTAGGCAATATAAGACATTTATAT
>JBDNGI010000540.1:0-1882 GCA_041689345.1 Halanaerobiales bacterium | reverse complement strand
TTAATATTAGTTTATATTTTTTTAAATATATTAATTCTTAGAACACTAAACTGGTCTATCTTCATTTTTGTTCCTTTTCTTATTATCTTGATCTTATTTGGTTTCAGGTTTAGACAATATAGTAGAAATGTTCAATTTAATACTGATCTTTTTTGGGGGATTATGTTTTTACTGTTCAATCTTTCTTTAAACAATAGATTAGGTTTCGGAATCAATTATCAGAATATTATTATCTTTTTTTTAGCGTTAATAAGTGTTTCTGTGTTATTTAATTTTAAAAATATGGCCAAGAAGGGTTACCTTCCTCAATATAAAATAATATTATTAGTAATCCTTATTTTTACATTTATTGTAATAAGTCTTTCCTTTTTGCTGGGTGCACCTTTAAAAGGAGAGGTGTTCCAGGGGATTTTAACTTTAATTGGCTGGGTTTATCATCGTTTTGCAGATTTGCTATTATTAATACTCTACCCATTTATCCGTTTATTAGCTCCATTAATGGAATTAATTATGAATCTAGAACCTGATTCTCCCCGTGAGGCTCCAGCCAGAGAACCAGCACCAGAATCTTCCCAAGATTTTTTAGGACAGTTGCCAGAAAAGGAGTCAGAGCTAGCCTCTATAACTCAATATTTACCATATATATTCTGGGGTGGATTGATGGTAGTTTTGATTATAATTGTTATTTATGTTGCTTCTAAATTGCGAAAGAATAATAATAATAAAAATGATCGTGGTATTGTAGAAAAAACTGAATCTGTTTTTACCCTGGCAGAATTACAAAATGACCTAAAATCTTTCTGGCTTGGTTTGAAAAGTAGTTTGGTTGGCAGGAGTAAGCAGCAGAAGCTATATAATAAGAGTAATTCGGTAATTATTATTAGGGAAATGTATTACCGGTTTTTGTGTAGGTTTAATAATCAGGTATTATATAAGCATTTTGAAACCCCTGATGAATATCTCAAGGATTTAAAAGATGAGTCCATTCTAGAGGATAGTTTCCTCAGCTCCAGGGAATTAACTGATCTATATAAACAGGCCCGATATGGAGAAAAAGCCAGTCTGGAAAATGTCAAAAGTGCCCGTAAACTCTGGGATAAAATTCAAGATTAAGGAATTAGTGAGATTTGTTCATGACAGTCAGTAGAATTGCTTTATAAATTGATATAAGCTGGTAAAAATAGTATAATAATCTTAGATTCATTGAATAATTACTTAAGTGATAACAATAGGAGATGATTTTATGAAAATATTAGTGCTTAATAGTGGAAGTTCATCAATTAAGTTTCAGTTGTTTAATATGAATGATGAGACTGTTCTTGCCAAAGGTAGTGTGACCAGAATTGGAAACAATGATTCTAGATTAAAATATAAAACCCAAGAGGAAAAGATAGAAAAAACAATTAGTATTTCAAATCATAGTGAGGGCTTACAGGTAATGAAAGAATACCTGATGGGGAATGAGCATGGTGTTATTAAAAATGTTCAAGAAATTGCTGCTATTGGTCATCGGGTAGTTCATGGAGGGGAAGAGTATTTTGAGTCAACTGTCATCGATGATGAAGCAGAAGAAAATATTGACAGACTTTCTGAATTGGCTCCTCTACATAACCCTCATAATCTTAAGGGGATTAAGGAATGTCATCAGCTTATTCCTAATACATCACAGACGGCTGTTTTTGATACTGGTTTCCATCAGACTATGCCTAAAAAGGCTTTTTTATATGCCCTTCCTTATGAAATGTATGAAAAATATGGAATCAGACGCTATGGTTTTCATGGAACATCTCATAAATATGTAGCTCAAAGGGCAGCTGATATGATGAAAAAACCTATTGAAGATCTGAAGATAATCACCTGTCATTTAGGGAATGGAGCCAGT
>JBDNGI010000539.1:0-6484 GCA_041689345.1 Halanaerobiales bacterium | reverse complement strand
GGGGCATTGTATAATTAAATGCACGGATAGTGATAAAAAAATGTGACACATACCCAAACCTCATGTATAATGTTAGTGTCATCAAAAACATAATACGGAGGTATTGGATATGTGCCAAAATAATTATAACACAAAAGATAAAAAAGGGAAACATATAACCTGGAATGAAAGAACAATTATTGAACATTTATATAATATTCAAGATAAGTCTTTTACTGATATAGCAGAAGAATTGGGGAGACATAGAACTACAATAAGTAGAGAAATTAAAAAAGGAGAAGTTGAATTATATAATCCAGATTATACAACAAAAAAAGAATATGTTACTCACAGAGCACAAGAAGTACATGATAATAATGCAACTGCTAAAGGCCCTAAGATAAAGATAGCCAAGGATCATGAGTTGGCTAAATTTATAGAAGAGAAAATAGAAGAAAAAAAATGGTCTCCTGAAGTAATTGCTAATGAAATAAAGGAAAAGGATCAGTTTGATATTGAGATTCATTGGAGTACGATTTACAATTATATAGACAAAGGTATTTTGATGGTAGATAGAGAGGATTTAACTTATGGTGAATATAAAAAATCTAGTTCTTCTACTAGAAAAAGGGAGAAAGAATCAACTAAAAAACGAAAGGAAGGCAGAAAAATATCAGACAGGCCTGAAAAGGCAGATAACCGGGAAGAATTAGGACATTGGGAGATGGACTTAGTAGAAGGTAAAAAAGGTAAAGAAGAGCCGTTTTTACTGGTTTTAACTGAAAGATATAGTAGAAAAGAAAAGATTGAGAAAATCCCAAATAAGAAGCAGGAATCGGTTATAAAAGGTTTAGATAGGATAGAACGGAGGTTAGGTGTAAAGAAGTTTAGGGAGCAATTTAAGACAATTACAACCGATAATGGGAAAGAGTTTTATGATTATGAAGGTACCGAGGAATCATTTACTAAAAGTAATATTCCACGGACCAAACAGTATTATGCAGATGCTTATTGTTCCTGGCAGAGAGGCAGTAATGAGAATTTAAATAAAATGATAAGAAGATTTATTCCAAAAGGAGCCAGTATAAAAGAATATACTCAAAAGGCAATTAAAAAAATACAAAGATGGATGAATAACTACCCGAGAAAAATGTTTAATTTTAAGAGTGCAAAGGAAGTATTTCAAGAAGAATTATCAACAGCTTAGCATTATACATGCAGGGATTATAGAGGGTAAAGGGTTTTCGTTTTAAAAATTAACAATCCAAAAATTGAAATTTTTTTCCTCTCTTTTTAAAAAGAGAGGAACCTTCAAAAAACAAAAACATAAAAACAAAACCCTAAAAAATAAAACATAAAAAAACCGTGCATTAAACCTTGCAATTCTCACATTAGGGATTCTTGGAGAAAAAACTTGACATAATACACTAAAATTTGATATAATTTTGTCAAATAAATGGTTCTTTTTAAATTAGTCCTGTGAGGCTAGTAATGGAGACGGAATATCTGAAACATAAACTCCTTGCCCGCAGTGTAAGGAGTTTTTTCTTTTTATGGGGACCTTCAGAGAGGAGAGATTTATGGAAAAAGATTTGAAGTTAAAGAAAGAATTAGTAGATGGTGACGGCATTCGAAGGGCATTAACAAGAATTGCACATGAAATTGTGGAAAAGAATAAAGGAACAGATAATCTAGTAATTATAGGTATACGAACAAGGGGTGTTCCTTTGGCTAAAAGATTGGCCAAAAAAATTAATTCTTTTGAAGATGTAGAGATACCTGTAGGCATACTGGATATTACACTATATCGTGACGATTTATCTATGGTTGCTCAGCAGCCTATAGTACATAAAACAGAAATTCCCTTTGATATAAATGGTAAAAGTGTTATTTTGGTAGATGATGTTCTTTATACTGGGAGAACTGTTAGGTCTGCTTTAGATGCCTTAGTTGATTTAGGGCGACCACTTGCTATACAATTAGCTATTGTAGTTGATCGGGGCCATAGGGAATTACCTATCAGGGCTGACTATGTTGGGAAAAATATACCGACTTCTGAACAAGAGGTAGTAAGTGTCAATTTAAGAGAGATAGATGGTCAGGATAGTATTCTATTAATGTCAATGGAATAGCATATAATAAGATATAAAAGATTATTACATTTATAAATGTGGTTGAGTATTACAATGAAAATTCATATTTGATAATATAATAAAATAAATACCCTTGAAATTAGTCCGGTGAGGCTGGTAAGGGTGGAAACTTACTTTAAAAAGTACCTTCTGCCATTAACAGTATCCGGCCAGAAGGTTTTTTTATTGCTGTGGGTAATTATTAGTATAAATGTTGGTAATTTGTTTTATTTAAAAGATAGGGCATAATAAACATTAGCTTATTAACTTAAACTTTTAATATATAGCTAGATAATTTTAATTAATATGAGGGGGAATTAACATGAATTTTAAAAAAATGTTTCTTGGTTTAGAATTATTTGCAATATGTTTTGGAGCTACAGTACTTGTACCGATTCTTACGAATGTTCATCCATCTGTTGTCTTATTTACAGCGGGTGTAGCTACACTTGTAATGCATTATTTTGGTCAGGGTAAATATGGTGCACCAGTTATTTTTCTAGGATCCAGTTTTGCTTATATAGCACCAATTCTTTATGTACAGGAACAATGGGACATGCCATCAGTATTTTTTGCACTAGGAGTTGCTGGATTTATTAAAATACTGTTTTCATTAATAGTACGTTTATTTGGAAGTGAGTTAATCGCTAAAAAACTATTTCCACCTGTTGTATTTGGAACGATGATTATTTTAATTGGATTAACCCTTGTTAATACTGGACTTGATATGGCTGGAAGCAACTGGGTTTTAGCGCTTATAACTCTGATTGTTGCTGCTAGTTTAATGATATTTACTAAGGGAATTCCAAATCTATTTTCAGTATTGATTGCTATAGGTGTTGGATATATTGCTTCATTAATTATGGGTGAGGTTTCATTCGCAAGTGCACCACTACTACGTTTACCTGCCTTTACTGCTCCTAGGGTAAATTGGGCAGCTGCTTTATATATGATTCCATTTGCATTGGCTCCAACTATTGAACATTTTGGAGATATATTTGCCATTAGTGAAGCAACAGGCAAGAAATATTATGAATCACCTGGTATCCATCGTACAATGTTAATAGATGGAATAGGAACAATGATGTCTTTAGTTGGTTCTGTACCAAACACAACTTATTCCGAAGGTGTATCTGCCGTTAATCTCCTAGGAATTAAAGATGATAAAGTCTCTAGGAATGCGGGTATCTGGGCATTAGTCTTTAGTTTTATTGGGCTCTTATCTGCCTTTTTAAATTCAATACCCCAGGCTGTTATTGGCGGAGTTATGGTTTTGTTGTTTGGTAGTATTGCAACAATAGGACTTAAAAGTATTGTCCGTGAAGGTGTTGATTTTAATAATTCCAGAAATATTGTAATAGTATCTGTTATGCTTGTCTTTGGATTGGGTAATGTTTCAGTCTGGCAATTTAGTGGTGTAGGACTTGCGGCATTAATTGGTTTATCACTGCAAATTATCTTCATTGCTTTTGATTCAATGTTTGGTGTTGATGAAAAGCTAGAAGAGGAAGCTGCTGTTAGTTCAGAAGTATAAGGATATATTATTTCCGAGTTAATTATGAACACAACTTATAAATTGTAAGCCTATATCAAATAATTATTGGTATAGGCTTTTTATAGTAAATAGTCTATTTATTAGATAGGTCAAGAGTATGAAATAATATAATTTATTTAATAATTATACTATTAAAGCAGGTTTCTTTTAACTTTCAACGAATAGTTATTCTAGGTAAATTTTTTATGATTATCTTCATAACCGTTGATAATATTCCTAGACATTTTGAGGCCTAATCGAATATGGTTATACTAAAGCTAACCTAGCGTTTGTTAAACAAAGGCTTTAGTACTATTTAACTGAATAAATTTTAAAAAGTCTCCAGTTACGTACTGATTGAAAGAAGCTGATTAACAAAATAACTGTTTAAGCGAAGCGAGTTTTTATTATTTGTTCGCAAAATCCACCACTTAAGTAGAAGGTAGGGTTTTAGCGGTATTTAGAGGATATATTGAGGGGTGATTAAAATAGAGTATAAGAATTTGACTGATAATATTGCTATAATATCTGGCTTTAATAACATTGGGATTATAAAAAATGCTTCAAATACAATATTAATTGATAGCGGTCTTGAAGATATGACAGCAAAAACAATCTGTCGAACCATTAATGATCAAGGTTTAACTCCTTCTGTAATTATTAATACCCATTCACATGCAGACCATTGTGGTGGTAATAATTATATTCAGCAAAATTATGATATAGATATATTAAGTTCAGCAAAAGAAAAAGTCTTTATTGAGAATCCCTGCCTGGAACCCTTATGTTTCTTCTCAGGTTCAAAACCTATTATTGAAATGGAAAATAAATTTTTGCAGGCGATACCTTCAGAAGTAACGAGAGTTGTTAAGGGGGGGGATAGTTTAAAGCTTAAGGAATCAAAGATTAGGATTATCTCCTTAGCAGGACATTCGATTGATCAAATTGGTATTGAGTTTGGAAATGTATTATTCTGTGGAGATTCTTTTTTTTCAGAGCATATTCTGAATAAGTATAAGCTACCATTTCTTATCGATCTTGATAAATCACTGGAAACACTCGATTTTCTTAAGAGAAGTGATTATCAAATATATATTCCCTCACATGGTCAACCTACTGAAGATATTCAAACAATAGTTGATTTAAATATCTTTAAAATAAAGAAAATAGAAAGGGATATTATATCATTATTGGAAAGAGAACAAACTACTGAAGAATTGTTAGGAGAACTCTTTCTTAAGTATAATATTAAAATATCTGGTCCACAACAGTATTATCTGTTGAATACGACTGTGATGGCTTATATATCATCATTAACAAATAGGGCCTTAGTTAAAACCGGATTAAAAAATAATATCTTAAGCTGGAAATTGAGGGGGAGATAGTAGTGAAGTCATTTTTAAAAGAAGGTTATAAAAGAAAGAAAGGTCAACCACCAGGTACTCTTCTCCATATCGGTGAACAAACAGATACTGTTGTATCACTTTCAGCTATAAAATATAATAAGGATAATTTTAGTGAGGAAAAGAATATATCTTTTGATAAGCTAAAGCTGAATGATGATGGTTTTATAAAATGGTATGATATTATTGGGGTACATAATGCGGAGATAATGGGTGATATTAATAAAATAATAGATTTGCATCCATTGATTATGGAAGATATTATGAATACTGACCAAAGAATTAAAATGGAGACATATGGTGACTGCTTATTTACAATTTTAAAAATGCTGTGTTATGAAAAAGGAGATCAAGAGATTGATGTAGAACAGGTTAGTATTGTAAGTGGAAAAGACTATCTAATCTCTTTTCAAGAGGAAGAAGGAGATGTCTTTGATTATGTTAGGGAACGTATACGACTTAGCAGAGGCAAGATTAGGAATATGGATACAGATTATTTACTGTATGCTTTAATGGATGCTATTGTAGATAATTATTTTGTAATACTTGAGAATATTGATGAAGAGATTAATACTCTGGAGGAAGAAATCCTTACTGCTGTTCATCAAGAAGAATTGGAAGAGATTCACCGTATAAAATCACAGTTATTGATACTTCATCGGAGCACTTTCCCACTACGGAGTGAAATAAATACATTAGTTAACAACGAAAATAAACAACTTTCTGAAGGAGCTCAGTTTTATTTCAGGGATATATATGATCATATTATCAGGATACTGGAACAGACAGATTCTTATCGGGAGACTATGAATAATTTATTGGATGTATATCTATCATTAAATAGCAATAAGATGAATGAAGTAATGAAGATACTAACCATTATTGCTACTATCTTTATGCCACTGACTATGATTGCTGGTATCTATGGGATGAATTTTGAATATATGCCAGAACTGGAATGGTGGTGGGGTTATCCAGCTGTGCTGCTATTAATGGCTGTAATAGCAGTAATTATGTTATTATTTTTTAAACGGAAAGATATACTTTAAGGTCTTCTTTTAGTTTAAAAAGGGCGGCATCTTGTTTTTTAGCTTCAATCATTACATCAAATTTATAGCTACTTGTAATTTTTAAAAAATTGGTAAAGTCGTTACTATTAATATACTTGGCATGACTTAACTGATCCTTCTTATTTTTGGGGCTAGAGAAATGGATTTTTGGGGGACGGTTTAGTTGATTCCAGGTAGAGAAGATATCTTCTAGATATTCTATCAGATTTTCTCCTTGATTGTAGCAGTTATAGAACTTATCGGGAGAAAACCAGATGGGCTTGCCCTCTGGATGAATGCCGATATTTGTAATGCAATTCAATATTGCTTTACAAATTAACGAACTAAAAAATACAATTGATAACAATAACAAAGAACATTTGTTTG
>JBDNGI010000538.1:0-1771 GCA_041689345.1 Halanaerobiales bacterium | reverse complement strand
GATTTATGATCTCCACCCTATCCTTAAAAACAAAAAGCCTTATATTACTATTAATATAATAGTTTCTATGTACTATAGTATTGACTAATGCTTCCTGTAAAGCCACTTCTGGTATCTCTAGAATTCCTAAACTATTAAAGTTCTGATTTTTTTGCACTTTATGTAACTGCCTTTTTATAAAAGACATTCCCTGATCATACAAATCATTTACTGGACCAATAATATCTTCACTATCCATATAATCTGTTTCAGCAGGATCACTACCATACCAGGAAACTCCACTAACTATATATTGAGATAAAATATAGTTTTGTCTTTTTCCCAATAAAAGTATCCCGGCCAATGTACAGTTTTCTCCATCCATTAATTTCATGTTATTAAGCATTTTTTTTACTGAAATAGAAAGGCTATCAATTTTTTCACCTGTTTTCCTTTCAATTAATTCTTCAAGTAAATTTATATTTAGATTATCTAAACCAGTATCTGGCAGCGACTTTTCATCAGCAAATATATTGAAGGATTACTGTAATAATCTTCTCATTTCTTCTCTACTTGCCCTTCTTTTATCTGCTCCAACCTTAACCCATATATCTTGACCATTGGCCATATATAATTTATTGATTCCTAAAGGTACCTTGATAATAACTACAACTCTATTATCTAACTTAATATTTTCTGTTTCAACTGATATCGGTGGAGAAATTTTTTGTGAACATACATTGGAAATCATTTGATTTAATCTATCCACTTCCTGATACTCAAGGCCAATTATTCTACCATTGTTTTTAATACCAACCATAATCCTACCACCATTAGTATTAGCAAAAGCAGCTATCTCTGCAGCAAGTGCATCAGGACTATTAACTAATAATTTGAATTGATTCCTACTATCTTCTCCAGCTTTAATAATATTATATAATTCTTCTTTCTTCATTACAAATCAACCTTCCTGTTTCCATAAGTATAATCTAAACCTTAAATATTCCCTCTATATTAATTCATTAATCTTATACAATAATAATTTTGGAAAATATATCTTTCTCTATTATTATATTATAGTATTTAGTATAGGTCAAAAAATATATTTAGAAAAAAGAATTATTATTATCCATTTACATACCCCAGGACACATTTCAGCTTCTACTTTCCTTTTCTAAGGGAACTCGTTGACATAGAATTTTCACCATTATTTATGGATTTGCAAAGAGTAATCAATAAAGGTATAATATTAAAAGAATGTCCAAAATAAGCTAGGTATATAAAGGAGATAAACTATGAGCTATGATAATGTAGAAATCATCAATATTAATGACAAAGAAATCATTTTAATAGGTACTGCACATGTCTCTAAAGAAAGTGCAGAACAAGTTAAAGAGATAATCGAAGAAGCAAAACCAGATAGTGTCTGTGTAGAACTGGATGAAGAAAGATATGATTCTATAAAAAATAAAGATAAATGGGAAGAACTTGATATATTTAAGGTTATTAAACAAAAAAAAGCCCTTTTCCTACTGGTAAATTTAATTATTAGTTCTTTCCAAAAACGACTAGCAAAGCAGTTTGGTATAAATGCCGGGCAAGAAATGATTCAAGGCATTGAATCTGCCAAAAATGTAAACGCTAAACTCGTATTAGCAGATAGAAATATCCAGATTACTTTTAAGAGAGTCTGGAGGGGTTTAGGCCTAATTGAAAAATTTAAGCTAGGCTATCAAATATTAACTATGCTATTTTATGATGAAGAAATTACTGAAGAGGAAATGAATGAAAT
>JBDNGI010000537.1:0-5970 GCA_041689345.1 Halanaerobiales bacterium | reverse complement strand
GAAATTAACGGTGGCGGTTAACGCATTATATTAAGTCCAAAAACAATATTGCTTCGGCATTTCCTCCTTTAATATTATATAGTTTTATAACTGCTAACAATCAAATTGAGCTAATTTAAGCCCCTTATTTCTGATTAAAATTTCACTCAATCTTTTAGAATTATTAAATAACGTCTAACCATGAACCGAACCCTCGTCCAAAGCAACTCTGGAACCCACGTCTAAGATGAAAGCTTTGTATGTGTAAACCGAAGGTTTTAGTATTGAGTGTGGGAAAATATCCATTATTCACAATGAAAGTTGAATAAATCGTAAAAACTATCTTTTAAAATCCGGCCGTTTAAAACTTTTTGTGGTTATCCAACCAAGATTTAGATCTTCTTCATATATTGTTCAATATTATAAACGTGGATTTCGAAAAATTCAACAGTTAATTGAATGAAGATATCATATGTTAATCAGGACAGTTAGCATACCCTACTAGATAGTAGTTCTGATAAATTAATTCAATTGAGATAATAGATATGCCTTTACCAAAGAAGGTGCTCAATTGATTCAGTTTTTTTCAAGGATCTAACCTTTAAACTATAATATGACAGAAGAAAGCTGGATTTTTTTGATTGATGAATTCTATTACATAACAGGGAAAGGGACTGTTTTATCCGGGGGAACTTTTAAACAATATTACGGTGTGGGAAAATATTCTAATTACATCTACTGATGGCAGTTTTCGAGCTACAACCATAATGGGTATTGATGTTTATAGAAATGGAAATATGGAAGAAACTATGAATGCGCATAGTGGAGAGACGGTAGGAATTTGGGTAGATATTCTAAAAGAAAAAATTAATAAAGGTATGGGTGTATTTAAAAAGAAGGATGAGGTTGACGAGCCTTCCATTGATGAGTTGATTGAGTCTCTCAATAAAATAACGGAAAATGCTGTAAAGTCTAAGAATTCTGAATTAAATACACAATTAATGAAATATCTTGTTCCTCTTAAGAGCAAAGAAATGGAATTAATTTATTTGGATGATTATGGGGACTTGTGTTTTGACCTTTGGTGGGAGGAATGTGATAGATTTATAGAAAAGAAATTAATGATATTGAAATTAGATATTGTAGAAGGATGTAGGTTAATCTTTAAGGAGAATTATGAGCATAAGATTTCCTATGAAATGATGGAAATTTGTGACGATTATTTGAACTCAAATGTAGTGGATCGTATTAGAAACCATATTGTTGAGCTTTTGGAGGATTTTGAGAATTAAATAATTTATCTATTTTCAATTTCAATTAAAAATTTTTGAAGAATATTCTTTAGTGGCTTCTTTGGGATTGAGTATGTAATTAAAATGTGCTTGATATTTCGTTTATAAAGATTAAATTAAGTATAGGACAAAAAATAATGAAGCACTATTAACATATCCCAAACAAATGATTTTTAAATTTCACTCAAATGAATGATTTTATTGCAGCGGCCTTGGAAAAAAGTCGTCAAGAATTACTTGATTTAGGAATACGTGGGAATTCACTTTTAAATTTTGTTCCTAGAGCTGTAAGTCTTACCGTGCACAATGCCTCATCCTCAGAGATATTTAGGGCCCTCGTGGAAAACCAAAAAAACATCTCCTTTTCACCAATTCCTAAGGAGACTAAAAGCACAATAACATCTGAAGATCAGCTTCCAGAATTATTTGACGAAATTCCTCAAAATAAAGGTAAAGGACTGGCTAAGTTACAAACCAAATTGTTGGAAGATCAACTTGATAAAAAGCTTCTAAAGATCAATACAGAAGCTGAAGCCTATAATCAAGAACAAGGTATAGATATTTTATATTTGGCACTAGGCTTTCTAACCTGGTTCGAAGACACAAATTCAGATTTAGAGCGTAATGCACCTTTGGTATTATTACCTGTTTCATTAAAGCGTACTACTGCAAGGGAAAGATTCAAGCTTCAATATACAGGTGTAGATTTGGATACCAACCTCACACTTCAAGCCAAACTTAAAAGTGAGTTTCATATTGATCTACCAGAGTTTACAGAGGAGATAGATTTAGAGGATTATTTTAAAAAAGTAAGAAAGGCGGTAAAGAAGGAAGACAGATGGAAAATCAAAGAGAATGAGATCCATTTAGGTTTTTTTCAATTTGGGAAATTTCAGATGTATCAGGATCTTGATTCAAAAAACTGGCCAGAGGATAACCAACCTGCTGACCATCCAATAATCCGATCTCTATTTGGAGAGGGCTTTCAATCCATAGATGGAATAGATGGAAGTGATTTAACCATTGGTGAGGTAGAAAGGGAACTTCAAAATCTTGAAAATTTTCATTTTATTTCAGATGCAGACTCCAGTCAGACGGAAGCTGTAATTAAAATTAAAAACGGAAAGAATCTTGTAATACAAGGCCCCCCTGGTACAGGGAAATCTCAAACCATTACGAATATTATTGCTGAAAGTCTGGCGGACAATAAAAAAGTTCTTTTTGTTTCGGAGAAAATGGTGGCGCTTGAGGTGGTAAAAAGAAGATTAGATAGTTGTCATTTAGGAGATGCTGTTCTGGAGCTCCATAGTTATAAAAGCAACAAAAAAAATGTACTTCAGGAGTTGGCTCGAACACTGGACCTGGGAAAGCCAAATATATCCGACAGAGGGATTCAGGTTCAAAGATATAAAGACCTAAAAAATAACCTAGATGGTTATGTTTCAGCCGTTAAAAATCCAATATTGAATTCCGAGATTAATTTTGTTGAAGCTGTAGGACTTCTTTTGGAAGCACAGAAGGAATTGGATAAATACAGCCCATCAGAATTATCTATACCTAATTTTGAGAATTGGTCAAAAAAGGAATTTTCTAGTGCAGTAGTTTTAATTAAAGATTTAATCACTCATCTGGAGGAAAATGGTCCTGTTTGCCATAATCCTTACCTAAATGCCCAAATTTTAAGCTTCTCCCCTTCGGAAAAAGAACCTCTTGAAATACTCTTAGCAGAACTCTCAAGCGCCTTAACGCAATTGCAGGAGGATTTAACCAAAACACAAGAAATCAGCGTAGGTTCGAAGCCTGCTTCGATTATGTATGTTCAGAAACTGAGTAAAACTATCAGGCATATTGAAACAATGCCGCAGATGCAAGATGTAGATTATTTATCTACAGATTGGGTTTCTCGAAGTGAAGAAATAAAAACTCTACTTAGGTATGGGAACAAGACAGCCTCTTATACTAAGAAATATAAAAACATCCTTATAAGTACTGCATTCGAGCAGGATATGGTGGAGATTAGAAAGGCCTATATTACGATTGGAAATAAATGGTATCGTTTTCTTTCCCCTCAATTCCATAATGTGAACAGTTCTTTTAAAGGACTTCTGAAAAAACCTTTACCTTCTAATAAAGAGGTTCTGGAGATTATTGATGATATAATAGATTATCAGGAGACTAAAAAGTTAATGGAATTCAATGAAGCTTTAGGAATAAAATTATATTTAGATAAATGGAAAAGCGTAGATACCAATTGGAAGGAAATTGAAGACATCTACACTTGGTTATTTCAATATAATTCCAGAGTAGTAGAAGGAGATTACGTCAAGGGATTTCTCTCAAATTTAAATTCAATACAGTCAATTGATGATCTTATAGAAGTTAATAAAAAACTGGAAGCCTCCACAGAAAAAGTATTGGGAAAACTTGAAAAGCTTCAGAAGTTAGCGGGATTTGACCCCAAATATTTACTAACTAAAGAGATTGGAGAATTATTAGATCTCTTCTCTCAAATGATTGCTAAACCAGACGACATTTTTTCTATAGCCAGATTCAATGCCTTAAATAAAAAAGTAAATAAAATTGGTTTAACAGAAGTCACCGCAAGATGTAGATCTTGGAATCATCCTCCTAATCTTATACTGGCCTTGTTTAAACATAGTTGGTATAAATCTTTGGTTAATAATGCATATGACAGTAATGATCCTATTAAATTTTTTGATAGAGCAGGTCATATGAAGGATATTGAAGATTTCAAAAAACTTGACAACGCTCTAGCCCATTATTCTCAGGAATTCCTAGTAAATAAACATTATGAAAGCTTGCCTCAGATCAATTCTGGTGGAGAAGTGGCTTTAATCAGAAGAGAGATAAATAAAAAACGCAGGCACATGCCTATCAGGCAATTATTACTAAATGCCGGAAATGCAGTACAACAAATCAAACCGGTTTTTATGATGAGCCCTATGTCGGTAGCATCCTTTCTCTCTCCGGGTTCTATCGATTTTGACCTAGTCATTTTTGATGAAGCGAGCCAAGTTAGGGTTGTGGACGCTTTGGTTCCCATCCTCCGAGGCAAACAAATTGTGGTAGTAGGGGATTCTAAACAAATGCCTCCAACAGATTTTTTTAGTAAACAGTTTGAAGGTGATGATGATTCCTTAACAGGGGATATTGAAAGTGTTCTGGGAATGTTTCTGGCTCAGGGTGCATATGAAAGCATGTTGAAGTGGCATTATAGGAGCCGTCATGACTCCCTGATTAATGTTTCCAATCAGGAATTTTACGAAGGGCGATTGATGGTTTTTCCGAATCCCGGCACAAATGAATTAGCCACTGGCTTAAAATTTAATTATTTCCCAGAAACAATTTATGAAAGAGGTACCTCGAGAACCAATCCGGGGGAAGCAAGAGTGGTAGCTAACGCAATAATAGTACATGCAAAAACCAAGGCCGGTTTGACTCTAGGTGTAGTGGCATTCTCTACGGCTCAAAGAGATTGTATACTGCTAGAACTGGAGCGTATGCGAAGGGAAGATCCCAGCTGTGAAGAATTTTTCTCTTCAGATCAACTGGAGCCATTCTTTGTCAAAAATCTCGAAAATGTGCAAGGTGATGAGCGGGATGTGATTTATATAAGTATAGGTTACGGATTAACTTCTGAAAGAAGATTGTCTTCAAGTTTTGGTCCGGTGAATAGGGAAGGAGGAGAACGAAGATTAAATGTTCTTATTACCAGGGCAAGATTGGCTATGGAGGTTTTCTGTAATTTTACTGCAAGTGATCTAAATATATCTAATAGTTCACCTGTAGGCGTGAAAGCCTTAAAAAGCTTTTTGCAATATGCAGAAAATGGTCATCTGGAAAATAGGTTTGAAACTGGAAAAGATACAGACTCGCCTTTTGAGGATCAAGTAATTTCAGCTATAAGGAATATGGGGTATGAAGTTGAGCCTCAAGTTGGCTCTGCAGGTTTCTTTATAGATATAGCCGTTAAGGATCCTCAGAAGCCTGGAAAATACATATTGGCAGTAGAATGTGATGGTGCCAGTTATCATAGTTCCGTAAGCGCTCGTGATAGGGACAGGTTAAGGCAATCTGTCTTGGAAGGAATGGGTTGGGATTTCCATCGAATTTGGAGTACCGACTGGTTCAGGACTCAGAAAAAACAAATAGATATTCTTAAAGAATCGATTGAAACTGCAGTCGAGGCTTCTCGGAATTCACAAGAACTGCAACGACAACTCCTACCGGATAGAAAGGAATTGGAGGGAGAATTGATTGAACGCCTTGAAAAAGAGGAGGAAGTAACGGAACCGAGACCTTACATTTTAGCTAATGGACAATTAAATATTTTAAACAGGGAACTATTGGAGTTACCTTACTCTAACATTGCAGATGTTATTGATCAAATTTTAAAAATCGAAGGTCCTTTACATCTTAACGATGCTGCCCGAAGGATAACTGATACGATGGGAATAGGAAGAATAGGTAATAGAATATCTGGGCACATTTTCCTTTCAGCCAATTTTGGACATCAAAGAAAAATGTTTCATATGGAATCTGAATTTCTATATAAGGATGAAGACAAAGAAGTTGAAATACGCGATAGGAGTAGTCTGCCAGGAGCTTTAAAGAAAATTGAACATGTACCTCCAGAAGAAATTCAACAAGCCCTGTTAGAAACTATTGATAAAGCTTT
>JBDNGI010000536.1:0-8821 GCA_041689345.1 Halanaerobiales bacterium | reverse complement strand
TCACTAGGCAAGGAATATTTATAGCCACCATAACCATCAGGTATTTTAATCAATCCCATTTTTTTTATGTCTCGAGAGATAGTTGCTTGAGTTACTTCAATACCTTGATTATGTAACTTATCAACCAAATCCTCCTGGGTACTAATAGCATATTCTTTAATAATATTAACAATTTTTAAATGTCGTTTACTCTTCATTAATTGCTTTACCCCTTTCACACTAAACCTGCCTTCATCTTTTTATGTAAAATAGAATAAAATGTTTTATCAGGTAATTTAATAAATAATAATTCGCGTTTTGAAGCCTGTACATATATTTCATCTCTTGTTTTGATAGTATAGTCATAACCGCCATCTGCTGTAAAACTCATTGTATGATCCCCAGAAACAACTATTTTTAATCGCTCTTGATCAGAAATAACCATTGGTCTGATAAATAAACTATGTGGACATATTGGAGTTACAATCATTGCTCTAATTTGGGGATTTATAATAGGGCCGCCAGATGACAAAGAATATGCTGTTGAACCAGTTGGTGTGGCAATAATCATACCATCAGCCCGATATGAATTGACTATTTCATTATTTATATAAAGATCAATTCCAACTAATTTGGAGCGGGAGCCCCTGTGAATTACAAAATCATTTAAAGCAAAATTATGATAAACTTTTTCCCCATTACATTTAATACTTCCTTCTAATATCATTCTTTTTTCGACAGTAAAATTACCACTAATCAAATTATCTATTGCATTTTCCAATTCATTTGTTTCAATCTCAGTTAAAAAGCCCAAACGTCCAATATTAATACCCAATAAAGGTACATCTGAACCAAAAAAATGATGTGCAGTATGTAAGAAAGTACCATCACCACCAATAATAATAATATAATCAGCATTAGCACGTAATTTACTATAGCTTGCTTTCTCTGATCTTTTCAAAATTTCAGCTGCTTTTGACTCAATATAGTAGTTTATATTCTTTGCAGATAACAAAGTAATGAGTTTTTTTGCAATGCTAAAGGCCTCTTTTTTTTGGGTATTTAAAACTAAACCTAATGTTGGAATAAAATCAACTCCCTTCCAATAAATTATGAGCTTCTTCTACAATATTTTCAATTATATCTTTATATTCTATTTTTTCCATAATATTCTTATTGTCCTTTATATATTTCAAATGTATTAAAAACTCTATATTTTTGCTACTAGCTCCAGTAATCGGAGAAAAATTAAGGGCTTTAACCTGTAACTTGTTTTCTACAAAAGAATCCACCATTTCATTTAATATATCAATATGTATATTTTTATCCTTTATAACCCCATTCTTTCCTACTCTTTCTGGTCCAGCTTCAAATTGTGGTTTTATTAGTGCAATTATATCACCATGATCTTCTAAAAATTTTAAAGCTAGAGGAATTATCAATCTTAAAGAAATAAAAGAGACATCTGTAACTATTAGAGGTACTTTTACCGGTAGTTGTTCTGTAGTAAGATAACGAAAATTTGTGCGTTCAATTACTTCAACTCTTTGATCCTGTCTTAGTTTCCAGGCCAATTGACCATATCCTACATCTATGGCATAAACTTTGCTGGCTCCATTTTGCAGTAAACAATCAGTAAATCCACCTGTTGAGGCCCCTATATCAATCGCCGCTTTATGATTAGGATCAACCTCAAAAACCTCAAAAGCCTTCTTTAATTTCAATCCCCCTCTACTTACAAAAGGCAAAACTTCACCTTTAATCCTAATATCAACATCCTCTTTAAAGGGAGTTCCAGCTTTATCGACTATTTCTCCATTGACTATGATTTTTCCTGCCATTATCGCCCTTTTAGCCTGACTCCTACTATCGTAAATTCCTTTATCTACTAATACAATATCTAGGCGTTTTTTCGCGGCCATGCAGATACCTCCAACTGATTAGTAAGAAATTCAAGGGCCAATTCAGCAATTCCATGACTATCCAACTTATATATATTTCTCATCCTTGCTTGAGAACCATGTTCTATAAAATTATCTGGTAAACCATGGCGTCGAACCTGTAGATCATATAGCCCATTTCCGTTGGCTAATTCTAAAATAGAACTACCAAATCCACCAGCCAGAACCTGTTCTTCAATAGTTAGTATTTTTTTATATTCTTTCATTTTATTTAAGATCATTTTTTCATCTAACGGCTTAATAAAACGTCCATCCAATACACCGATATTAACACCTTGCTTTTCTAAAAGCCCCGCCGCTTCAAGTGCAGGATATACTGTAGTGCCAATGGCAATAATTAGTAAATCCTCCCCTTCACAGATCATTTCAGCCTTACCTATTGGTATTTCTTCAAGCTGAGCATCCATCTCAACACCATAGATATCTCCCCGCGGGTAACGTAATGCCGCCGGTTTACCACTATTAATTGCAGTATAAAGCATATGTTGTAATTGATTTTCATCCCTTGGCGCCATAACTATCATATTAGGTACAATTCTCAAAAAAGAAAGATCAAAAGTACCCTGATGGGTTTCTCCATCACTACCTACAATTCCACTTCTATCAATTGCTATTGTAACAGGTAGATTTTGAATACATACATCATGAATAACCTGATCATAGGCACGTTGTAGAAAAGATGAGTAGAGAGCTACAACTGGCTTTTTTCCTCCTTTTGCTAAACCACTTGCTAAAGTAATTGCATGTTGTTCGGCAATTCCTACATCAAAAAAACGATTAGGATATTTATCTCTTAATATATTTAATCCAGTACCCTCAGGCATTGCTGCAGTAATCCCAAGTACATCTTGGTCCTTTTCTGCAATTTTTACTAGTGACTGCCCAAAGATTTGACTAAAGCTTGCTTTTTTCTTTTCCTTTTTGCTTTCTCCATTATCAATAACAAAGGGGCTAACACCATGGAATTTAGAAGGTTGGTTTTCAGCAGGTTTATATCCTTTACCTTTTTTAGTGTTAACATGTATTAAAACTGGTCCTTCAATTAAATCAGCCTTCTGAAAGTTATTAATTAACTCACTAATATTATGTCCATCTAATGGTCCAATATAGGTAAAGCCCATCTCTTCGAAAAGAATTCCAGACAGGAATATATATTTAAAACCATCTTTAATTCTTTCTACAGTTTTCGACATAGTTGATCCTATTTTAGGAATCCTACTTATAATAAATTCCATATCTTCCTTCATTTTATGTAGTCTAGGGTCTGTTCGTAAATTCGAAAGATAATGTGAGATTGCACCAACATTTTGTGAAATCGACATACCATTATCATTAAGAATAACCGTCATGTCTGTACCAAGGTGACCGGCATGATTTAATGCTTCAAAGGCCATACCAGCCGTCAAAGCACCATCACCAATTACAGAATAAATACGATCATTCCGTTTCTTTAAGTCCCTGGCCAGTGCTAAACCTAGTGCTGCAGAGATCGATGTACTACTATGACCAGTTTCGATAATATCGTGAATACTTTCTTTACTTTTGGGGTAACCACTTAAACCTTGATATTGTCTAATTGTATGGAATTGATCCTTACGTCCTGTTATTATCTTATGTGTATAAGTTTGATGTCCAACATCCCATATTATTTTATCTTTAGGACTATTCAAATGATAATGTAAAGCAAGGGTTAGTTCAATCACACCAAGGTTTGAAGCCAGGTGCCCCCCTGTGTCAGATACCGTTTCTATTATAAAATTCCGTAATTCTTTAGCTAATATATTTAATTCATCTATACTTAAAGGCTTTAAATCGTCTGGTGATTCGATATTATCAAGTATATTCCTCACTAATTTTCACCTCGTATTTTTGAACCAATAGTTCTTCCAACAAGCTCAAATCCAGCTAATATTTTTCCTACATAAAAGATTACTTCATCTGCTTTCTTCATACCAAATGTTTTAAAATAAGCCTTTCCACCTACAGTTAATGCTGATATAAATCCTATCATTAATAAATTATATAAAAATTGAGAACCACCCCAGGAATTTATAATGCGTAATGTAATAACTATTCCTATAGCCCCACTAACAGTACCACAAATATCACCAACAATATCACACATAAGACTGGCAACTCTATCAGCATGTTTAACAAGAAACAATCCATTTCTAGCACCAAATATTTTCTTTGCAGCCCTGGCATTAAAAGTTCTAGGGTTAGCTACAGTAGCAGCAACACCTACCATATCACTTATTATTCCAGTAAATATAATAACCAGCAGTATAGTAGCAGCCGGTATAAATGATACATATTGAATTCTTGTCTGTGAACTTAGTGTAACCAGTATAGCAATCAAAAATGTAAAGATAGCAATTAACAAACTACCTTTTATATTCTCCATATAAATAATTCAACACCTTTATTTTCTATTATAAAAAACCATACTAATAATAAATTATGGATGGTAATATAATAGGTAAACGCTGCGGCTTAGGTCCAGCAGGTTTTCCCTCGGAATAACCGACTGTTACCAGTCTGGTGGTTTCCCCTTAATACTCCGACTACCTGGTTGCCCAAAATAGAACTGGATTACCACTTAGACCACACTTTAATCCCTATTATATCTGACCAAGGTCAACAGTCTAGAAGATTTCCTTGACAATCTAAGCTATTCTCTAGCTTCTTTTGCAGTATTGGTTTCCAGCAATATGGTATACATCTGGATCCTAGATGTACATAAATAAAATGCTGTCTCCAAGACCACTCAAAGCAGGCTACACTGTACCTATCTTTCAACAAATACAGGTTCACTGAATCCTTTTACTACTAAAATTCATGTCTCCACGGGAAAGGGGTCTACGCCCACATGCCCTTGTGGATCGCCCCAAGCCCTTAACTCCCAGCATCAGCCCCCAACTGGGCGTCAGCAGCCAACACCAGGAACTTCATCGATATGCCCTTAACGGATTTTTAGGCCCGCCTTCAAAAATAGGGTATTGACTAGAATAATGCACCATCCATATTTTTTACTATAATATATATTATAACATATATTATGAAATTCTTACAATAAAGAAGTCTTGATTCATCTGGAGTTTTATTTCAGCTAAATTTTAGACAACAAAAGGCTGACCTAAAGTTCAAGCCTGGTAATCTTAGTAATAACCCTTAGATCAACTTTGACGACTGACAATAAAATCCATAAGATTTTTCAATATCTCGGCTTTTTCACCAAAAATAGATAATACATTTTTTGCTTCAGTTGTGTTTTTCTCTGCTTCTTGCCTGGTTTTATCCAGTCCCAATAACTTAGGATAAGTGGATTTATTTAATTTTTGATCACTACCAGTCTTCTTACCTAATTTTTCTTCATCCCCAATAACATCTAGTATATCATCAACTATTTGAAAAGTTAAACCTAGTTTCTCTGCATATTTTTCCAGTGCATTTATTTCTTCATTAGTCGGATCCCCACAATAAGCACCCGCCAAAATAGAACACTTAAATAAAGCACCTGTTTTGGCCCTATGTATTTCAACCATCTCAGTTAATCCTATTTCTTTATTTTCAGCCTCTAGATCTAATAGTTGTCCCCCCACCATACCTTGTACTCCAGCACTATAACTAATTAATTCAATTATTTTTACAATCTTTTCTGCTGGTAAATTAAGCTTAGTTAAAACATTAAAGGCATATGTTAAAAGACCATCACCTGCTAAGATTGCAACACCTGTTCCATAGACCCGATGATTTGTTGATTTTCCTCTACGATATTCATCATTATCCATGCTAGGTAAATCATCATGTATTAAAGAATAAGTGTGAATCATTTCAATAGCATTCCCTATTAGCATCGCACTTTCAATATCCCCACCGACAATTTCTGAGGACATTCTACTTAGAATAGGTCGCAATCTCTTACCACCTGAAAATAATGTGTATTTCATAGATGATATTAAAGTTTCAGATAGATATATCCCTTTATCTTCAAATATTTTTTCCAATACTTGATCAGATTCAGCAGCATATTTTTTTAGTATTTTTGTTATCTCACTCAATTAAGTTCCTCCCCTTGCTCATATGGAACAACATCGGTATATCCCTCATCTTCATTTAAAACCATTTCTATTTTCTTCTCAGCCTTATTTAATTCCTTATTACAAAATTTTATTAACTTGACACCCTCTGTATAAGTCTCTAAAGACTTATCTAATGATAGGCCGCCTTCTTCAAGTTGTTTAACAAGCTTTTCTAATTTTTCCAGAGCCTCTTCAAATTTCATCTCCTTTTCAGACACGATTATCCCCCCTCTGTCTCTAATACCTTACTTAATATCTGACCATCCTTTATCTGTGTACGAATTTGATCACCAATATCAATATTATTAATACTATCTACAATAGTTTCCTTTTTACTGGTTATTGAATATCCCCTTGATAGGGTTTTTAGTGGGCTTAAACTCTCTAATTTACTATTTAATAACCTAAAATCTTCATGAAATAAGTTTAATTTTTTTTCCATATTCCATTCGATTTGTCGACTTAGATCATCTAAGTTTTGAGTTTTTTCAGCAAATAATTCCTCTGGATGAAAGAAAATCCTTTTCCCTGTTACAATTTTTACTCGGTTACTAATATTATCTAGCTTATTTTTGATAGCATTAATCAATCTACTATGATTATTGTTAAGGTCTTTTTCCAACTCCAACCTTGACGAAATAGCTAGTTCAGCTGCAGCAGAAGGTGTTGGTGCCCTTAAATCAGCGGTAAAATCAGCAATAGTAAAATCAGTTTCATGACCAACTCCACTAATCACTGGTATAGAAGACTTAAAAATTGCCCGAGCAACATTCTCTTCATTAAACGCCCAGAGATCCTCTATAGAACCACCACCTCTACTAACAATAATTAAGTCAATATCTCCACGTTTGTTTAAATATTCAATACCATTTACAATTTGAGAACTGGCAGCATCACCCTGAACTAGAGATGGCACTATCAAGACATAAAGATTTGAAAATCTCCTTCGAACAACTGATAGAATATCCCTAATAGCCGCACCTGTTGGAGAGGTTACTATTCCAATTTTTTTCGGTAAGATGGGAATATTCTTTTTGTATTCTTCAGTAAATAACCCTTCTTTTTCTAATTTAGCTTTTAACTGTTCATATGCTAAATATAAGGCTCCTTTACCAGCTGGTTCAATATCATCAACATAAAGTTGATATGTACCCCGCGGCTCATAAATACTGACATATCCATGTACATTTACCTTCATACCATCTTCTACATCAAAAGTCAATTTACTATTATGACTCCTGAACATTATAGATGATATAGAAGAGTTTTCATCCTTTAATGTAAAATACATATGTCCTGAGTTATGGTGATGAAAATTAGAAACTTCACCAGTTATCCACAAACTATTTAAAATCGGATCATTAGCCAGCAAATCTTTTAAATATTTACTTATATCTGTAATTAAATATATTTTTTTCTCCATTATAAAACCCCATTGTATCATGCTTTATTTACCAAATTATTATACTTTATGAGCAATTCTAGCTTTGACTGTATTCTTCATTAGCATTGCTATGGTCATCGGGCCTACTCCACCTGGTACCGGAGTAATATATGAGGCCTTCTGTACTGCACTATTAAAATCTACATCACCTACAAGTTTACCGTCAACTCTATTAATACCAACATCTATCACTACTGCTCCATCTTTAAGCATATCTCCATTAATAAATTCCGCTATTCCTACAGCAGCAATCAAGATGTCAGCTTGTAAAACCTCAGCAGCTAAATCCTTAGTTCTAGAATGACAGATAGTTACAGTTGCATTTTTATCAAGTAAAAGATGTGCTATCGGTTTCCCAACTATGTTACTCCTACCGACTATAACTGCCTTTTTACCTTCAATTTCAATTCCTACTCTTTCAAGTAACTCTATAATTCCCATAGGTGTACATGCTTCAAAGCGAAGCTTGTCTTTCTGACCACTAAATAACCTACCAGTATTAATAGGGTGAAAGCCATCAACATCCTTAGCAGGATTAATTGCCTCAATAATTACTTTATCATCTATATGCTCTGGTAAAGGTAACTGTACCAATATTCCATCTACTTTATTGTCATTATTTAAATCATCAATTAGATTAAGCAGTTCTTCCTGGCTTATCTCTTTATTTTTTTTGATCACCTGCGAAAAAATACCAAGCTCATCAGCTGCCCTCTCTTTAAACTTGACATATGTCTGTGAAGCAGGACTGTCACCAACCAGCACAACAGTCAAACCAGGTACCCTTCCCTCTTTCGATAATTCATTTACCTTTTCCTTAAGCTCTTTACGGATAATTTTTGCAATACCCTTGCCGTCAATAATATTTGTCAAAATAACGCCCTCCTTGTATTTTGTGAGTTTTTTTCTTCCAATTACAAACTTCAGTTATCTATTTAAATAGATTGACATATACATCCAAATCTGATTTAGATTATACAACTTCTCTTTTAATTATTCTTTAAGATGCATAAAAATCCTGCAAAAACTTTAATATTATTCTACTTGACTGATAAATTTAACAGGGTGGACTTGGTTCATCTTCTGGTATTAGGCTAATTAATCCCTCATCTTTAAGTATTTGTGTTACTTCAGCCATACTATCTCTCTTATTCTCTGGAAGCTGTTCAACAAAACTATTTATCTTCTCTTCCGAAACATTATTAACATATTTAATCCCACCATACTTAATAGTTCTAACCCTCTGTTTTATTCTATTATCCACATGTACAACCCCTCTCAATTAGAATATTATTATTATACCCAGAAAGTAAATTTTTTAATACTAAAAAACACCTAATGAATAATATCTTTTA
>JBDNGI010000535.1:0-5345 GCA_041689345.1 Halanaerobiales bacterium | reverse complement strand
TTTTAGCTATTAACCTTTTTTCCTTCATATGCTTAGTCTCTCTTATATTAAAAGGAAAGTCCCGCTTATCTTCTCCTAAAACTGCCCCACCATGAGTCTTGATTAGTTTTCTTTCTTCCTCAAGTTCTTTCAAATCTTTGCGTATGGTAACTTCAGATACTTGTAATTTTTCACTTAAAAAAGATGTTCTAACTGTTTTATTTGTCATTAGATATTTAACTATTTTTTTATGACGTTCTCTTTTTAGCATTTTAATTCATTCCCTGGGTATTGATTGGATTATAGTAATTTAATTAATCAACTTACTTTAATTAGGAACTCTCTTAATACGAGGATCAGTAAAAATATCAGATTGATCATCACTATTAGACGAGAATTCAGAAATTACAGCACCTTGTTCACCAGCGATAAACCAATGTAATATATTAGGATCAATGGTGTACTGTTCCCCTGCTGACAATTCTATTTGCTTAAAAACATTATAATACTCTTCATCACCTAGTGGTGGATTTTGAGCAGTTTTTTTAGTCTTTTCGCCTTCAACATAGAGATATACCGTCCCATATCTACACCTAAAAGTCTCCTGTTTACCCCTCTCCCCATCCTGATCAGGGTGTCGATGTTCCGGACAGGTCTGACCAGGCAACAAAACCATCTCTTTAGCACAATACCTATCAGTATTAATATATGTTACTAGTTGTAAGCCAGTCTCTTCAATCTTATCAAGTCCAAAATCCGCCACTTCTATCTCTGATTTCTCTTCTTCAGTAAGCTTAATACCTGCTTTTTCAAAATAATTCAAAACCCGTTTCTTTATGTTTTTAACTTCTTCACTAGTCATTATTTTAAGTTCCCCCACCATCTTATTAATAATTTACATATTTTACAAGTAACCCTCTTTTATATCTCATAAATATCCATCTGCTTCTCAACAACTTCCTTAATCCTATTCTGGACAGCCAGAGTCAATTCTGGTAAGCTAATCGGATTTTCTTTCGCCAACAACTCTTTTATTGCTTCTACCCCTCTAATGGAAGACTGTGTATAGAAATTTATTTTACTTATACCATAACTAATAGCCTTTTTAAAATCATTGACAGTTAAACCGGATCCACCGTGTAAAACCAAAGGAACTGACACAGTGTCCTCTAAATTTTTGAGTAGTTCAAAATCAAGGTTCGGTTCTCCTTTATAAAGACCATGTACTGTACCTACTGCTACTGCCAGGGCATCTATACCTGTATCCTCTACAAAACTAACAGCCTCTTCAGGTCTGGTAAATGCACTAATATCTACATCAGTTCCTTCTACAAGATTGCCCTCTCCCCCAGCAACATGACCAAGTTCAGCCTCCACACTAACACCAGCAGCATGTGCTGCTTCAGTTACTTTTAAAGTTAAAGCTACGTTATCTTCATATGGTAAACTCGAAGCATCTATCATCACAGAAGAGAACCCATAATGGATGGCTTTTATTACAGTATCATAACTTAATCCATGATCTAAATGTAAAACAACTGGTATATCTGTTCTGGTGATTCTGTGTAATACATATGGAATAAAATTATCAAGATCTAGATATTTAAAGTGTACTTCCGCAATACTAATAATTACTGGTACTTTTTTTTCTTCGGCCGCTTCTATAATTCCCTCTAACATCTGATGATTGGTAACATTAAAAGAACCTATCGCCCTATTTTTAGTAATTGATTTCTTCAAAACTTCATTTAATGTAACTAAACTCATTTTAACTTCCCCTTTCTTTATCACAAACACTTTGTCAATCTACTTTTACTACTCAATCACAATTATTTAACTCAACGGCAAAACATAACTTTTTCAAAATTATTGTAAACTGTACTTATCTATTATTATTAAATTATTATTAAGTAGGACTATTTTTTGAGTACAGACCGTGATTATCGTTTAAACCCCAACCTGGTAGGCCTAACTTAACTGGAAGTCTATCCCAACCTTCTTTAACCCTGGAAGCAACCTTATCTAATGGTATAATACCACCAGTAGCATTGATTGCTTCTACACTACAGGCACCTACAGCAGTTGCCAGATTAAGGGCCTCTTCTGCATCCATTCCCTTTAATACACCCGCCAGAAATCCTGCAATGGTCGAGTCACCAGAGCCTGTAGTTCCTACAACATCTGTAGAATAACACGGTGATAATAACTGTTTTTCTACCCAACTTTCAAAAGAAATTAGTTTTTCAATTCTTTTTTTGTCATCTTCATTAAACTCATCTAAACTCCCTGTCTTCATATAAAGACCCTGCTCACCCAATTTAATGACTACAATCTTACAGCCCCAATCAAGCAATTTATCACTTATAGATTCTAATAAGTTAACATCTAAAACCATCTTATTACTATTTTTTGAAGCTAACATATATAATAATTCATCTAGACTGGGCATGAAAATATCCACATAAGGAAGAACATTCTTAAAAAACTGCTCCCAATCCAGTTTACCTGCTTCAGTGTTTGGATCAGGCATAGCCATATCAAGGCTGGTAACAAGTCCTTTTTTTTGAACCTGTCTGAATACCTCAATTAATTCCTAGCCATTATTTAAATACATAGTTCTCATTAAAGGTGGATATCCAAAATGAAATAATTTACTACTATTTAAATTATCATAGTAAATATCTTTACTACTAAAAGTATTATTTGTACCTGGATAATGAAGGAAGACTCTATCAGTATCAGGTGGTGTTAAGACTATAGTAAAGGAAGTATTTTCCTGATCACTTATAATCATCTGATCAACAATATTAGGTGAAGCTTCTTTTTCTAAATACTCTAATATTATTTTACCAAACTGGTCATCACCAATCTTACCCAAAAGACCTACATCTATACCTAACTTATGTAAAGCAAGACCAGTATTAGCGACTGCCCCTCCTGTTGAAAAATCAACCCCTGACATTTCCACTATATGACCAGGCTTAATAGAACTAATATCACCTTTCTGCCAGTCAGGTATAATATCTAAACAAATATGTCCAGCAACGATAACATCCACTTATAATCCTCCCTCATAATATGTTTAAAACTTCTTTATCCGATAGCTAACTGCTGCTAAGACCCCCAGGCCCTGATCTTTAGGTCATCCTTTAGGGCTTCTACTTAAGTGGGGAAAAGTAGCGCTAAGATAAATATCAAGTTGTTTTGTTTCGCTTTGTTTCATTTTCTTATGTTTATATTATAAACAAAATAAAAACCAATGTCAATTTATAAAAATAAACTTTAAAACTAGATCAGTTGGTATTCTAGCCTATAAGGTTATTATATAATTACTGGGTCTTCTAAAACTGTTTTTAAGTTATTCTATATAATTAACTCAACTCTCCACATATATTCTCTTGCATCATTTTTTTAATTTCAGATATCCCTAGACCAAGACTAAATAAATAATATAGTTTTGTCAAAGCCGCCTCTGTTGTCATATCAGAGCCGCTAATAACTCCAGCTTTCTTTAATACAGAGCCAGCCTGGTATGTATCAAGTCGCACCTTGCCAGATAAATTTTGTGTACAGGCAACTATAATAACACCTCTTTTTGTAGCATCTTCTAACTCTTTAAGAATATTTTTGTTTTTATAGGGTATGTTCCCTACTCCATATGTCTGTAAAACTAATCCCTTTAGTGGGGGTTTAAAAATATTTTTTAGTACTTCAGATGAAATACCCGGGAAGATTTGCATAGCAGCAATTGTATTTTCTTCTATATTTTTAAAGACAAGTTGTTTTTTAGTAGGTGATAAAAATAGTTCTTTATTAAGCTCAATATCAACACCTGCTATTCCCAGGGGTGGAAAATCCGGTGAATCAAAAGCATGCAGTCCATCAGCACTAACCTTTACAGCACGACATCCTCCCAACAACTTACCTCCAAAATAGAGACAGACTTCCGGTATTTCACAATTACCAGCAATTATCATTGCAGTTATCAAATTATCCCGGGCATCATTTCTCACCTGCTGTAAAGGAATTTGAGAGCCAGTAATAATAACAGGCTTGCTTAAACCCCTTAACATAAACGCAAGTGCAGATGATGTATAAGCCATAGTATCGGTACCATGTAAAACAACAAAGCCATCATAATCATGATAATTATTAGATATATCTGAGGCTATCTCAACCCAGTTATATGGACCCATATTAGCGGAGTCTAACAAGGGATCATACTCTTTCAAATCATATTCTGGTACTTCATGACTTTTAAGTTCATCCATCTGCTGCATTTTTTTATTTAAGTAACCAACGAGGGGTCTATAGCCAGTTTTATCTTTAACCATGCCTATCGTACCACCTGTATAGGCTATATATATTCTTTTCATTTTTATTTGCCCTCCATTTTTTAATCTTAAATTACAATAATATAAATCCCAATAAAGAGATGTCACTATTATAATATAATACCCTCTCTAATGTATTATTCCTAACACAATATATAAAATAGTTATAAACTCTAAGGACATTATTACTATAAGGCATCCAAAATTAAATGGCGCCCAGCAGCTTGTCTGGGCAGTAGGCGTTTCTACACCAATATATAGAATTTTTAAGTCAAATATTAATATCTTCTTTAATATCTTCTAATCCTAATCTAGTGTATTGTTCTTTAGGTGCATCATTTTCTAACATTAATTTGACCATTTTCCTTTTCATCTCTTCGTCAACTACTTGATCATCAATAGGGTTTTCCTGATATGGATCATTCTCAAGATCGAAAAGCATTGTACCAAAAGGATGATAATCAATTTGATGCCAACCATTAGAATTTATTTTTAAGGTTTTTAGTCCTTTAGTAAAATCAAATGGGTCTGCCAGTTCGACTGTCTTTAACTCTTCCATACTGATAAATGCCCTGCCACCTCCATGATGAGTTGGCATCAAAGTATATTCATACAAAGGCTTATTACCTGGTTTGACCGGAGCCCGCATATAAACATATCTACCATCTGTTACATTAACATGTGCACCAAACAAGGCTCTTACTCAAAAAGTGGTGAACTATGTTTACTATTATTTTAGAAAAATCTATAAAAGGGATTTTAGTAAGTTGTAATTTTAAAAGAAATGCTGGACATTATGACAACCCCATGGCTCTTGCTTAAAAAGTGGTGTAATGGATTTATTGTTATTTTTGAAAAAGCTATAAAAGCACATTTGAGAAAGATAATAATCTAAAAGAAATGCTGAACATTATGACAACCCCATTATATAATAAGATGAGAAATTATATAAAGGTGGTGTTTTAGATGGGATCAACTTTAATAAGCGATCGTTTACTGGATTATATGGAAGAATATAATGGTATTGCCACA
>JBDNGI010000534.1:0-1912 GCA_041689345.1 Halanaerobiales bacterium | reverse complement strand
TTTTTAAATACTTTTTGTACTGATCTCTCACTAAGATGATTATTTTCCTTTGCTCCAGGAAACAACCATTTTTCAGGCCTATATTTTTTAACATATTCCCGTAACACTTGTAATGCTTTTCCCGATAAAATAGAATATCTACTATTTTCATTATTTTTCTAAATTAATACTTTTTATATATTATTATGACTTATATCATAAACCTTATTAAAGTAAGTGATTATATAGTATTATTAAATTTTACACCAAGTATTATATTGTATTATTTCACCATTAAATGAAATATTCCTGCTTATAATAATAATTTTCAAAAAGCACTATAATATTTCTAATATATCCCTATATTAAATAAAAAACAAAAAAAAGATAAGGGAAATTAACTCCCTTATCTCATAGTCGAGGTGTCATTACCAACGATTCTTTTTAACTGTTGGTCTAAAACGATCCAATTGCCCTAAAACCACATGAGCGAGTCCAAATCCCAGGATACCGGCACCAACTTTTTTATCAACCATCTTAGCACCTATTGATGATACCAATAACCCTAAACCACTAACAGCCCATCCTGTGGTTGTAGGATCCATTGCTTTGTCCCTCATTTTCATCATTTTTAATGTCTTCAAAGAACAAACACCTCCACTATCTATTATTCCATAAATACTAATTTTTTATTAATCTAGTTTACTTGAAGGTTATATTATTTATCTTCAGTATTACTAAGATTCCACCCCCAATGTTGCCACCATTACTGCTTTAATAGTATGTAATCTATTTTCTGCTTGCTCAAATACATGAGAATACCTGCTTTCAAAAACCTGATCAGTCACTTCCATTTCTGTAATCCCATATTCCTGATATATTTTCTCAGCAGTTTTCGTTTTTTTATTATGAAAAGCAGGCAGACAATGAAGAAATATCAGATTCTCATTATTTGCTTTCTCTAATAGAGCCATGTTAACTTGGTATGGCTTCAGAAGCCCTATCCTTTCTGCAAATTTCTCTTCCTCTCCCATTGATACCCATACATCAGTATATATTACATCTGCATTCTTAACTTCATTAATATTATCTGTTATATTAATGATAGCCCCACTTACATTAGCTATCTCTTTACAGATACTTATTAATTTCTTTTCAGGCTGTAACTCTTTGGGGGAAATTATCGTACAGTTAACACCCAATCGTGCAGAACCTATTAATAATGAATTAGCCATATTATTACGACCATCACCAATATATACAAAATTAATACCGGTTAATTTAGAAAACTGCTCCTGTATTGTTAAAAAATCTGCTAATATCTGAGTTGGGTGGTACATATCTGTCAAACCATTCCATACAGGAACACCAGAATATTCAGATAGAATCTCAACTGTTTGATGCTCAAAACCCCTAAATTCAATACCGTCAAACATCCTGCCTAAGACTCTTGCTGTGTCAGCAACACTCTCTTTTTTCCCCAATTGTATATCGTTCTTACCCAAAAACTCAGGCATACCTCCTTCATCACGCGCAGCTACAACAAAAGCACATCTTGTTCTTGTTGAGCCTTTTTCAAACAACAATGCAATATTCTTACCTTCCAACGAATTTCCCCGAATACCACTTCTTTTTTTTGCCTTTAAATCAGCTGCCAATTTGATCAAATAATTAATTTCATCTTTATTAAAATCTAATAAAGTTAGAAAACTCCTACCGTGTAAATTTACTGCCATTTAAATCAACTCCTATTTCAAAATTAAATACTAAAATTTATTTCATTCCCTACTTGCTAAATAATTTTTTTCTATAAGGACTAGCACCACTTTTTCATGAATGAAGTTCATCTAAATTCTCTTTTAATTACGCAATGATAATTTTCACACATTAATGTTGGATATTAGGCTATCGAAGCCGTCATAGCAAAATAATC
>JBDNGI010000533.1:0-2629 GCA_041689345.1 Halanaerobiales bacterium | reverse complement strand
GAAATGAAGAAGAGTTTAATCCAGTAATTGTTAATATAGCTTCATTGTCATCTTATACTTCTTCACCAAATCGGGGTGAATACTGTATATCTAAAGCAGGTGTTAGTATGTTAACAAAACTCTTTGCTGACAGATTAGCTGAAAATGGAATAAATGTATATGAGGTAAGACCAGGGATTATCTTTACTGATATGACAAAAGTTGTTAAAGGTAAATATGATAAGCTAATTGACGAAGGCCTTACCCCTATAAAGAGATGGGGTTATCCTGAGGATATTGCCAATGCTGTTTCTGTTTTCTGTTCAGGTAAATTGAACTTCTCTACAGGTGAAGTAATTAATGTTGATGGAGGCTTTCATTTAAAAAGATTGTAGATAATATTAGAGGAGGTAGTTTTCTTTTATGAAAGAAGATAAAATTAAAATAAATGGATTAGAGATAGATGTTTATTCATTGAACACTGCTGTTATTGGTTCAGGTGCTGCAGGTTTTAATGCTGCGGATCGTCTTTATAGTTTTGGACAGGAAGATATAGCGATAATCACAGAAGGACTTAAGATGGGTACTTCACGGAATACAGGGTCAGATAAACAGACATATTATAAGCTAACTTTATCAGGAAAAGAGACTGATTCTGTCTATGAAATGGCAGAGACATTATTTGTTGGTGGAAGTATGGATGGAGATATAGCTTTGGTTGAAGCGGCTCTTTCACCGCAATCTTTTTATCATTTAGTAGATATAGGTGTTCCTTTTCCACATGATCGTTTTGGTGAATTTGTTGGTTATAAGACAGACCATGATCCTCGTCAGCGAGCAACTTCGGCAGGTCCATTGACTTCAAAATTTATGACTGAAAAATTGGAAAAACAGCTTGAACAGAAAAACATTAGAATCTTTGATGGCTATCAGATAATCGGTATTCTGACAGATAAGGCTGAAGATGGTCAGGAAAAAGCCGTTGGTTTACTTGCTCTAAATATTAATAATATAAAAAATAAAGAGAAGAGATATGTACTTTTTAACTGTACAAATATAGTCTATGCAACTGGGGGCCCTGCAGGTATTTATGCTACATCTGTATATCCTGAAAGTCAGACAGGTGCTTCAGGTTTGGCCTTTGAAGCAGGGGTTATGGGTAAAAATTTAACTGAATCTCAATACGGTATAGCATCTATTAAATTTCGCTGGAATCTGTCAGGTACTTATCAGCAGGTATTGCCGCGATATGTCTCTACAGATCAAGATGGCAATGATGAGCAAGAGTTTCTAAATGAATATTTTGAAGATCCTGGTACAATGTTGGATGCCATATTCCTTAAGGGTTATCAATGGCCATTTGATCCCCAAAAGGTAGAAGATTTTGCCTCATCAATTATTGATATATTAGTATATAATGAAACTGTAGTTAGGGGCCGGAGGGTTTGGTTAGATTTTATGAGTAATCCTTCCTGGGGTAGTACAGATGGCAAACTTGATTTCTCTCTTCTAGGCGAAGAAAGCTACCAATATCTAGATAATTCCAAGGCCTTATTTGGTACACCTATTGAGCGTCTTGCTCATATGAATCAACCAGCAATTGACCTATATAAAGACCATGATATTGACTTAAAAAATGAGTATCTAGAGATAGCGGTTTGTGCCCAGCACAATAATGGTGGTTTATATGGAGACATGTGGTGGGAGAGTAATCTTAAACACCTTTTTCCAGTAGGTGAAGTGAATGGTAGTCATGGTGTATATCGCCCGGGTGGAAGTGCTTTAAACTCTGGTCAGGTTGGCAGCACAAGGGCAGCCCAATTTATTGCAGCTAGATATCAAGAAGAGCCCTTAGAGATGAACTCCTTTATTAATCTTGTTAAAGACCAGGTAGAGAATAAGTTAGAGTTAGGCGAATCATTTGCCTCTAATATTAATCAAACAGGTAATGTACTTGATATTCGTAAGCAAATTGGGGATAGAATGACTAGAAAAGGTGCACATATTCGATCAGCTAGTTCAGCTACTGAGGGCGCTAAAGAGGCTATAGAGCAACTAGAATCCTTACAAGATAATACTAAGTTGGCTAATATCCATGAACTTACTCTTGCTTATCAGAATTATGATATGTTGATAACCCAGTTTGTTTATCTGTCAGCAATTAAGGACTTTATTGATAAAGGTGGAAGAAGTCGTGGTTCTTATCTTGTCTATGATTCTGAAGGGAAGTTACCTTTAGAAGGACTTAAAGAAGACTTTCGTTTCTCTATAAGTGATGGATCATTATCAGAGAAGGTTCAAAAGGTATCCTATCAAGAGGGGAAATGTAACTTTAAATGGGATACAGTAAATCCTATTCCTGAAGAAGACAGTTGGTTTGAAAATGTCTGGAATAGATATAGGAAAGATGAAATTATTAAATAAATCTATAATATATAGGGGGATTTATGATGTTAAAAGGTTTATATATTTTAGGAGAAGACAATTATGAGAAAATATATGCCCCTGAGGAGCGAAAGGATATAAGTAAGTATGTTGATATCTATGCAGAACCTCAGACCAGTCAAAGTGTATTTGATAATCCGGATCTACTTGCTGATCTTGAAGTGATTTTTTCTGGTTGGGGTGGGCCTAAGATTGATGAAGAGTT
>JBDNGI010000532.1:0-3280 GCA_041689345.1 Halanaerobiales bacterium | reverse complement strand
TTGAAAAAATATATCAACAGGGCAAGATTGATGTACGGGCTTTAAGGGGTATTGATTTAATGGTAGAAAAAGGGGAGTTCACCACGGTTTTTGGTCCCTCTGGCTCAGGAAAGACAACTCTTCTAAATATGATTGGATGTCATGACAAACCAACTAAAGGGGAGATTCTATTTGATGGTTCAGGGCTTAATGATATGAGCAAGAAGGAACTGGCTTTAGTAAGGAGACATAATATAGGTTTTATCTTTCAAAGCTATAATCTCATACCGGTACTTACTGCCTATGAAAATGTGGAATTTGCCATTCGACTTACTGATGCTAACGATAAAGAAATACGGGAAAAAGTAATGGATATACTAGAATCTGTTGGTCTGGGAGATATGGTAAATAGGCGTCCAAATGAACTGTCTGGTGGGCAGAAACAACGTGTAGCAATAGCACGTGCCCTGGTTAAAGAGCCAAAACTAGTCCTGGCTGATGAACCAACTGCCAATCTAGATTCTAAAACAAGTGATGTGGTACTGGAGATAATGGTTAAGATGAATGAACAACATGGTACAACATTCATATTTTCCACACATGATCCCCAGGTTATGGATTATGCCAATAGATTAATAGAGATCCGTGATGGTGAAATCTCCAGGGACAAAAAAGGGGAGGATCTAAGTGTTCATAACTAAACTTGGTTTAAGAAATCTTTTTCGACACAAAAAGAGGACAGTTATAACGGCAATACTTATTTCACTGGCAATCCTAATATATTTGCTAACAGACTCATTAATGACAGGTATGTATGGTTTGTCTTTTGATAATATTATCAATCTAGAATCAGGCCAGATACAGATAGCTGATCCTGCTTACTGGGAAGAGAAAGATGAACTCCCACTAGAAAATATGATGATTGTATCAGATCAGCTCAAAAGTGAGATTCAAAATACCAAGCAATACCAAGCTATGGCCGAACAGCTGAGGTTTTCAGCCCGAATGAATAATGGTATTGATGAAATGCCAGTAACAGCTATAGGTATAAAAGCAGCTCAACATCATCAGGTTTTTACAACTGAAAACTACATTATGGAAGGTCAGTTCTTTAATTCAGGAGAATATCAAGCTGTACTAGGTCAGAGCTTAGCTGAATTAATGGAGCTATCTATAGGAGACTATATTACACTTCTGGTTAGAACAGAAGGTGGGACCTTTAATACTATTGACCTAGAAATCAGCGGTCTGTTAAAAACACCGAACCCTGGTATTAATAGTAGTACTGTTTATATGCCTTTAGTAATAGCACAGCAGTCGCTAAATATAGGAAACAAAATAAGTCAGATTGTAGTTCGCTTAGATGCTAATAGGGATAACATTGAACCTATTGTTAAAGAATTAAATGAAGGTTTAAATGTACTAGGTATGGATTTTCAGGGATATTCCTGGAAAGATTCTGCCAGAAATGTAATCGCCTTTTCAGAGGCACAGTCAGTAGAAACAGTAGCTATTTTGAGTATTATACTCTTAATAGCAGCTGTAGGAATTATCAATACTACTATACTGGCAGCCCTTGAACGGATGAAAGAAATAGGTATGATGAAGGCACTAGGATTAAAGGAAAATGAAATTATCAGGGCTTTTATGGTCGAAGCTGCTGGAATTGGAGTTATAGGTGGTTTGATTGGTTGGTTATTAAGTATAGCAGGCGTATACTATCTGGCTGAAATTGGTATCTCATTCAATCAATTAGCAGGAGAAGAGTTATCCTTTGGTATGCCGATAGTGGATGTTATATATGGGACCTGGAATATACCTGCATTTATATTCATATTCGTTTTTGGGGTGGTAGTTGCAGTATTGGCCAGTATTTTGCCCGCACTCTGGGCGGCCAAAAAAGACCCTATTAAGGCAATCTATCATAAATAAAGAGGAGGTAAGTATCTATGAAATTCTTATGGAGTATTGCAGGCAAAAATTTATTTAGAAATAAATTGCGTACTACAGTATCTATTATTGCTATAGCCATATCGGTGGCAGTTGTTATATTTACTCGTGGTATGATAACAGGTTTTATAGACAACAGTTTTTCCTTATATATAAAATATGATACAGGACATATCAAGATTGTTAATCAGGAATATAGATTGAAACAGAGTTTATTATCACTGGCTTACCCAGTAGATGGCTTTAAAGGTGAAGGTGTAACTCCAATGATTAAAGAGTTAGAACAACTTGAAGGTATTGAATTAGCCGTACCCAGGATAAAGTTTGGCGCAATGGCTGCTGTTAATAATGAGATGGTAACAATGCTTGGTTGGGGCGTAGATCCTAAAAGGGAGAATGAATTTACTGATATAGAAGATAAAATTATAGAGGGAAATATGATTGACTCTGGGAAACTAGAGATACTGGTAGGTCAAGGTTTATTAAGCAAATTAGATTCTAAAGTAGGGGATAAGGTCACTTTAGTTTACACCACATCCTTTAACTCTTTTAAAGGAGCAACTTTCAGGATTGCTGGTCTTATTGAGAGCGAACTTCCTCTACTTAGTGATAAGGTATTCTATTTGCCACTTGATACAGCCCAAAGATTATTAATTATGGAAGGACAGGTAACAGAGATACTATTAGTGACACCTAATGCCAGTCAGGCTGAACAATATTATCCAGCTGTAAAAATTCTTTTTGAGTCAAAGGGTGCATTAGATCAATATGCAGTTACAATTTGGAATAAAGCCAATGCAATGTTAGAATATTTACAGGTAGCAGTCAAAATATATGACTTTGTATATATCTTCTTAGTACTACTTTCAAGTATTGTAGTTATTAATACGATGATAATGATTGTCAAAGAAAGAACTCAGGAAATCGGTATGATGACAGCCTTGGGTTTAAAGAGTAGTGAAATACTAAGACTATTCATAATTGAAGGTACTATCATGGGAATTGTCGGTAGTTTCTTTGGCGCAATATTTGGAGGGATTATTACTAAAATTACTTCAGTCAATGGACTAAGTTATGGTCAAGAAGCCTTTGAAGCAGCAGGTGAAGACCTCTTGATGAATCCAATAATTTATCCATCTTTCTCAATAAATCACATTATATTTGGGTTTATCCTGGGGGTTATAATTACCTCTTTAACCTGTATTTACCCTGCAAGAAGGGCAGCCAGTATGGAACCAACAGAGGCCTTACGGGATATTTAGTAAATTTGTCTTAAAATGAAAGGGGAGTTAACAAAATGAATAAAAAAAATTTTAAAAGTGTAATGGATACTAATCTTTTTATCGTACTT
>JBDNGI010000531.1:0-1907 GCA_041689345.1 Halanaerobiales bacterium | reverse complement strand
TTGATCAAGGAGGTCATCAATAGGGTAGAGGATTTCAGGACTAAGAGCAGTTTACAGGAGCTGGAGATTGAATATGCTGGTTCAGCTTATACTAATATGATTTTTGCTGATCTTATCTTAGAGGGCCAGGTTAAGAGTCTGCTGTTGTCACTACTGCTTGTAATTATATTACTTGGTCTATTATTCAAGAGTTTTTCAGCAGGACTTTTAGGGGGTATTCCAATAGCTATTACGGCAATTGTTAACTTTGGTGTAATGGGATTTATGGATGTCTCTTTAAATACAACAACTGCTCTGATATCAAGTATTGCTGTCGGTATGGGAATTGATTATTCAATCCATCTATTATCAAAATACCGTAGTCTTGGTCAAGAGGGAGTATCAGCATTAATGTCAGCCAGAAAGACTATGCAACATTCTGGTAGGGCAATCGCTTTTAATGCTATTGTTGTAATCGCGGGCTTTCTGGTACTTATCTTTTCAAGTTTTCCACCCAACCGAGAATTGGGTTATCTGGTCTCGCTGTCAATGTTCAGTAGTTTTGTTCTAACCTTAACCCTAGTAGTGGCTTTGATAGATAAATATAAACCAGAGTTTATATTTAAGAATATGAAGAAAAAAATAAATTAAAAAATGGGAGGAAGTATAATGAACAGAAAAAATATTTTATTCATAGTAGTGATTTTCACTTTTTTAATAGGTAGTGGGTTAAATGGAATCATTTCACCTATAGTTAATGCGGAAGAGACAGAACTAAGTGGAGAAGAAATCATGGAAAAGGTTTATAATAGGGAGGAGGGTGATGATCGGGAGTCAACGCTAAAGATGGTCTTGATTAATAAACATGGTAGTCAACGTGTTAGAGAGATCAAACAATTTAACAAAACCTTTGAGAATGTAGAGAAAAAAATAATGTTTTTCCTAAGTCCTCAGGATGTCAGGGGAACCTCCTTTATGAACTGGAGTTATCAAGATGGGCGAGATGATAGTCAATGGATTTATCTCCCTGCTTTACGAAAGGTTAAGAGGATTTCTGCAGAGAATAAAAGTGATTACTTTATGGGCTCTGATTTTACTTATGATGATATGGGTGATAGGCAACTAGAAGAAGATAAGCATCGACTATTAAGAATAGAAGAGATTGATGGAGAGGCCTTTTATGTAGTTGAAAGTATCCCTATAAATGGAGACTATATCTATTCTAAAACCATTAGCTGGGTGATTAAAGATAAATGGGTAGGTTTGAAAAAAGAGTTTTATGATCAGAAAGGTAATCTATTGAAAGAATTAAAGGTAAAAGAATATCAAGAGATTGATGGTATTTTAACGACTACTGAGAGTGAGATGGAGAATTTACAAAATGGACATAGGACACAAATAATATTAAGTGATATTGTATATAACACAGGTATAGATGAAAATAAATTCACAGAGAGAAATATGAAATTGGGCTTATAGTGCGTTTTCGAAAGGGTGAATAGGTGAATATATATCCTGGAGCGGCTTATAGTTCTAGAGTGAAGGGATATATATAAATCTTATGTAAACGTTGGAGCTTTTCGAATTGAGTCTAATAATATTTTAGGGGGATGATTAATTCTTATGACTACTACTGGAAAAGATACAAAAAGAAATAGAGCTATAATCTTACTATTGACTATATTGTTAACATTACTATTTAATATAGTGTTTACTATTGATACAGGTGCAGCATATATTTCAAATAATTTAAAAAACCGTTATGTATTAGGCATTGAAAATGCTGCTACTTATGATGCACTAACAATCCTTGATATGAAGGTCGAAGAGAGGTTTAATAATAGTATTCTATATATCAATCCATATTTCACCTACAATTATCAGGTTCAAAAATTTGATGCTGAATTAAATGAAGCATATCTAGATCT